>JABXJY010000007.1 GCA_013375385.1 Desulfobacterales bacterium | reverse complement strand
GCTCCTCACCAGAAGACTGTTGAAGAACTGTTTTTTTTGTGGTAAACAAGAGACTGTCGAACCTGCTATCCACCCTTTAATTCACTTATGAGAGCAGGAATGACTTCCTCCACCTTCCCTACAATCCCGTAGTCCGCAATGTTGAAGATCTCGGCTTTCGGATCCTTATTGATGGCGATAATGACCTTTGATCCGCTCATGCCGGCTGTATGTTGCACAGCTCCGGATATGCCACATCCAATATAAAGATCGGGGCTAACTGTCTTTCCAGTCTGACCTATCTGACAATCATGGGAAATGTAACCAGCTTCCACAGCGAGTCTGCTGGCCCCCACCTCCGCATCTAATAATTCAGCCAATTCCTTTATCATTTCAAATGCCTCTGTATCCCCTGCTCCCATGCCTATCGCAACAATCCTTTGCGCTTCTTCAATTCTTACGCCATCGCTTTTGGCCTTAACACTCTGAAGAATCTTAACCTGCACATCTTCTTTATTGAGGTGGACGTCAAGATTTATTATGTGGCCATCTCTGGTTTCATCCTTTTCGGGCAAAGGCATGACACCGGGACGAACAGTAGACATCTGAGGCCTATTCTCCGGGCAGATAATGGTTGCCATTACATTCCCGCCAAAGGCGGGTCGCGTGGAAACAAACAACCTGTTTTCCTGATCGATATCCAGACCCGTGCAATCAGCCGTGCACCCGGCATTCAATCTGAAGGACAATCTCGGCGCCAGATCCCTTCCAATTGGGGAAGCCCCGACGATAAGCACCTCCGGTTTTCGCTCTATAACCTGTTCAGCAATGATATCCGTGTAAAGGTCAGTTCGATAATCTTTCAGTATCGGGTCATCGGCTACAATGACCTTATCGGCGCCATAAAATATTAATTCCTTCGCAAGATCTCCTACCGCAGCACCGACCAACAATGCGGACAATTCCACATCCAGCTTGTCCGCCAGTTCACGGCCTTTACCTAATAGTTCCAGTGATACCCTTGCGGGCTGTCCCTCTGTCTGTTCCGCAAACACCCAAACGCCACGGTATTCATCTACATCAACTTTTGGTGCCATACTTTATTTGCCTAGATAATATATCTCGCTCTTATTTTTTCCACGCATTTACGAGCCGCTTCTTCAGGCCCGCCTTCGAGCATCTCCACCTTACCTTTGATCAACTTGGGCGTATAGACCCTTGTCAATTTTGTCGGTGAACCCTTGAGCCCAAAATTCTCATCTTCTCCATCCAGATCATCCGCATCCCAAAGCGTTATCTCCTTACCGTAGGCCTCAAGGATAGTATCCATGGGAGCGACCCGCGGTTTATTTGCCTCCCTTTCAACGGTTATCAGAGCAGGCATGGGTGCCTCCAATAAGCGATGAAAATCTCCGAGCTTTTGTTTTATCTTCACTTTGCTGTTCGTAACCTCGATCTCTAAGGCATAAGTCAATTGAGGAATATTCAGGCATTCTGCAAGCTGGGGACCAACCTGGGCAGTCATGCCGTCAATAGCCTCCTTGCCGCATATGATAAGGTCGTATTGGGCAATTTTCCGCACAGCCAGACCAAGCGCGTAAGAGGTGGCCCACGTGTCGGAGCCGGCAAATTCTTTGCTCGTTAGCTGTATAGCCTTATCGACGCCCATGCCCAAGGCCTCTCTCAACGCGTCCTCAACCTGAGATGGCCCCATAGATAGAACAGTCACCTCACCTCCATGCCTTTCTCTTAACTGAAGCGCGGCCTCTATGGCATTTTTGTCATTGGGATTAATAATACTGGGTATTCCTTTTCGGATCAGCGATCCTGTTTTGGGGTCCCAGCTGACCTCTTTGACGTCCGGAACCTGCTTAATACATACAATAATATTCATTGAGCCTACTAGCCTACCCCTTATCGATTAATCAAAAAATTACTCTTGCCGTAAATGACCCCACCCTGAAAGGCCGCGAACTTGAGCAAAGGAGAGGTATTGCGTGCCCTCTGCCCCGACACACATTCATGCTCTCAGTAGATGGCCGGATATTTTCCGGGATCTTAACAAAAAAATAACGCATTGTCAGATTCAACTCTCATCTGACAAGGGCGCTTCCTGCTATTGTTTTATTGAGCTCGGTGCTGGATGCAACTATTCCAGCGTGCGCCGCAATACGAAACAGTCCTTCGATTTTGTATTCTTTTGAATAGCCGTAAGCTCCATGGATCTGCAACGCCATTCGCGTAACTTCTTGAATGGTAGGGACAACAAAAATCTTTAATTCGGAAGAAACAACATCAAACGGCCCTTCCTCGTCATGAATACAGGCGGCTCTATACGTTAAGTACCTGCATGCATCAACCCGGCTCTTCATGTCGCCAAGCATCCATTGAATACCCTGCATGAAGGCCATGGGCTTTCCTCTGACAAGCCTCTCCTTAGTATACTTTACCGCCTGATCCAACGCTGCCTGACCAAGCCCTACCATGTAACCAGCCTGTTCTATCCTTTCAACGGCAATCCAGTGGAGCAAGATTCTAAACCCGTTTCCTCTTTCTCCCAGTACATTGCTTTTGGGAACCCTGACATCCTTAAAAAAGACATCCACACAGTTCATCCCCTCAAGTCCCATAAATTCCCAGGGCGCAGAAGTTGTATAGCCCTCTGAGGACTTATCAACTATAAGGGCTGTCACATTCGCTTTCTGATCCTTAAGCTCTCCATCCTTTACGTAGAAAACCCCATAGCCCTTTTTGTTTCCGCCTGTAATATATCTCTTTGCACCATTAACAATGAAATCGTCACCGTCAGGTACAGCCGTCGTAGTTATTGCTGTGGGGTCTGAGCCCGTTGCCGGCTCGGTAAATGCGGTAGAAGCATAAGCGCTTCCGTCACACAGCGGAGGCAGGAACTTTTCTCTCACAGCTTCTGAACCCCAGCGATATATGGTCTCGGCGGTACTGTTGTTCATAAGCATGGGCCAAGCACAGACCGTGCCTGTTTTTCCAAGTTCTTCGGCGATCAGTATAATGTTCAGGTTGGTTGTACCTACACCGCCATATTCTTTTGGTACGGCGAGACCTAGCATCCGCACCTTTGCAAATTTCACGAGCAAATCTTCAGGGTAATCATTGTTCTCGATGATGCTATCCGCGATCGGCAGAATTTCTTTCTCGCAAAAATCGCTAGCTGCCTTTACCATCATTTTACTTTCAGGTGATAATGTAAAATCCATTTTTCTCTCCTTTCTTTGATTCTAAGGCTGTGAGAGGGGACGGAACGCGTCAGAGGGGACGTCCGTGCAGAACGTGCATTGCTATCGTTTCAAATCGATCACGTGATGTAACGCATTTTCTCCTGATCGAATGGCACAGGTGTCGTTTCAGCCCAAATCGTAGGCAATTTCTGCACGAACGGCACCTTCCGGGCGGTCCCGCCCCCTACCTCTCCTATCTTGTCTCTTCTGCCTTGATGCTCGGATATCGCCAATCGGAAAGCATGGTGAACTTCTTCTGGCCGTAATGAAACTTATAGACCCGATACTGACTGATACCCTTTCGGCTCGTCTTGCTGTAACCAAGTTTCCCGACGAGGCCTCCCATGTCCAATCCTCCAGTTTCCCCCAGGGCATCCACGAACTTCTCACGGGTCAGGTTCCTTCCGCAGCTTTCTAAGGCGGTTTGGGCGGCTTTGCTTCCTGCAAAAATAATCAACTGGAGAGGGATAAAGATTTTATCGAACGGAGCAGGCATGTATTTAGCTGAGATCTCTTTTGCCCAGTCAATTCCCATACCTTGTTCTTGGGGAAGGCCTGTCACGCCTATGGCCCATGCACCATCCGTTATCGGCCCGCCCCAATCGGCGATTCGAGCGTCCACGCTCACGTAGTCGCCGATAAACTGCGGCCTGTAGTTCAAGTTCTGGGCCGTCTTGATGAGCATGGCGAAGTCAGGAGCATATCCTACAAAATACACGTGAGTAGCCCTGGACATCATCAGGGTCGT
The DNA here is from genome assembly GCA_013375385.1 of Desulfobacterales bacterium. Classification (GTDB taxonomy): domain Bacteria; phylum Desulfobacterota; class DSM-4660; order Desulfatiglandales; family B25-G16; genus JABXJZ01. The sequence goes on along the minus strand of JABXJY010000007.1, from coordinate 24,624 downwards.
GACCTGGGACGTCAAATCCTTGCTCCCCCTCTTCAAGGAAACGGCAACGGGCTTTTTCCCGTACTTCTTGGCCCCGATCTCCGTGCCCAACCTGCCGTCCTTTCCCCACTCGTCATCCTGATAACAGATGCCCAACCTTGCATCCTTGAGCTTGAGATCGCCGTAAATATAATCGTTCACAACCACCCCTGACTCCAGTCCACACCCGGCCAGCCAGAACCAGTACCGCTTCATGGGAAGAAACATGAGGTGCGTCGACGCATATGTTGGAATCACGGGAATCTTCGCCTTTTGAACATCGTCCATAATCGCAACACAGGGAGAAGATCCATACACATTAATCAAGGCAAAGATCTTCTTGTCCATGAGTTTGAAAAAAGCTGTCTTGGTCAGGTTCGGATCGTACTTGTTATCCTCTATAATGAGGCTCAGTTTTCTCCCATGAATTCCACCCTGATCGTTGATGTGTTTCATCCATGCCTGGGTCAGCCCTACTGACATCTTGCCAAGGTAGGCACCGGGTCCTGACATTGGTGCAAAGTGGCCAAAAAGGATTGAGTCTTCCGTTACCCCCACCTCAGCCAGGGCCGAGTGAGAAAACAAGAACACCACTGCCAGAAAAACTGAAAAAAACATACCCTTCGTCTTCATAACATCCTCCTTCTTTAAGGTTTCTTCTTAGACCCTGTTTGAATGTTCGGGCCCTCCCTAAATTTAGACTGCTTCATCCCCCGCTAGCGCGGGGATTGTCATTGCGACTCACGCCTCTGGCATCAAAAGGAACGAAGCAATCTCTGAATGTAAATTCCTACACTTTCAGGTTCCGGGTTTTTCGATACCGTCCGTTGATTCCTGTCAGTTGCTTAAACAACGATCAACGGACAACTTACCCTGTCTAATATTTAAAAGGCCATGGTTTCCAGTAGTTCTTTATCCGGATCCAGATCCCAAACAATCCCTCTGGCTCAAACAGAAGGAAGAAAATGATTATCATTCCATAGATCATGATGTTTATCGCTCCGAGCCTGCTGCTCATAAAGGGGTAAGCGCTCGAGAGGGGACCGAAAATCAGGCCCAGAAACTGAGGCAAGAGGGTCATAAAACATGCACCTAAAATGCCCCCCACCACGGTGCCCATTCCCCCTACAATGATCATGGCAACGTACTCGATGGATACCATAAATGTGAATATCTCTGGGGTGATCCTTTGATAGACATATGCATAAAGGCATCCACCAATCCCTGCCATAAAAGAGCTGGCGATAAATGACATTATCTTATGCTTTGCCAGGTTGACTCCAATAATCTCAGCCGCAATGTCGTGATCCCGAACGGCAACAAATGCCCTTCCGGTCCTGCTCATCGCAAGATTCTTGGTGAGAATCGTCGCTGCTATGGCCAGCACAAGCACCACGTAGAACTGCTGGGACCGATCATCTAGGTTGAGCTGAAATAGGGAATACGCATGGATGGGAATGCCCCGCTCCCCTTCAGTGAGGCTCTCCCAGTGCAGCAGTACATACTCCACAATAAACTGAAAGGCCATGGTAGTAATGATGAGATAGAGTCCCTTCAACCTCAATGATGGAATGGCTACCACAAGGCCAGCAATGGATGCCACGACCCCAGCCAGGATCAGATTCAGCTCGAAGGGGAGATGGAAGTGTTCACCCGTCAAGGCAACCGTGTATCCGCCAATGGCCATAAAAGCGGCATGACCGAGGGACAATTGACCCGTATAACCGGTCAGGATGTTAAGGCCCAGGACACTGATTGTGGCAATTCCGCATAGGGAAGCCACGAGGAGGAGATACTGTCCTGCGAAGGCGGGAAGCAAGACCAGGAAAATTACAAACAGGGTCAAAGAGATCTTTGCCGAATGGCTTGGAAAAATCCTTTGGTCCTGAAGATAGGTCCGCGTACAGTATCTGGTAACAGCCATCGTTAAAAGTCCTGATCAGACCCTTTCGATCTCCTTGGTCCCGAAAAGGCCGTGTGGACGGATCATCATAACAACCAGGACGATCACATAAGAGGTGATCTCCTTGATGTCCCCTCCTCCGATATGGGGTGCGATATAGGTACCTGCAAGGTTCTCGCAAACCCCGAGGATCAATCCCCCGATGATCGCACCGGTAATGCTGTTCATCCCCCCGAGAATCACCGCAGGCAATGCCCTAAGTCCCATGTGGCTGAGGTAGGGAACGAGGTTTCCGACAGTCGATCCCAGGAAAATCCCGCCGACAGCCCCCACAATACCGGCAATGGCCCAGGACATCGTGAAGATTCGCTTCACGTTGATGCCCATGAGAAATGCTGTTTCCTGGTCTTCCGCGGTGGCCCGCATGCCCAATCCCTTATTGGAGTATTTGAAGAAGAGAAAGAAAACCCCCATCAAAATGAGAGAGGTTACGATGGTATAGAGACGCACCTCGGCAATCGGGACACCCTGAACAAGAAGCGGGGCATCCCTAAAGGGCTTGTAAAAAGGAAGTTCTTCAGGCCCCCAGATGAACTCGACGCCTCCCCTCAGCACAAATGCAAGGCCAAGGGTGATCATGATGATTGAAAGGACGGGTTTGCCCAGCATGGGCCGAACAACGGTCATCTCGCAAATGGAGGCCAACAGAGCGGTTGTAAAGGAAGAGATCAAGAATGCCAGGGTAAAAGCAGCAACGATCCCGAGTTTTCCGACCAGGGCATTGCTCATGAGCATGGCCATATACGCACCAAACATCATGATCTCTCCCTGGGCAAAATTAAAGATGTCGGTGGCCTTGAAGATCACCACAAACCCGAGGGCGAGAAGGGCATAAATGGCCCCAACGGCAAAGCCGTTGATAATCCCCATCGCCAGGAATTTGACCTGCATCGCATCCATAGCGCTCTCTCTACCCTTTTAGAATGCCCCCCTGAAACCTAACAGGGTTTTCCTGTTACCTCCCGCTGTAAAGGGCATCTATCAAGTGTCCGAATTTCTTGTTGATGGCCTTTCTCCGAACCTTCAAGGTGGCAGTGAGCTCCTCATCGTCGTGATCGAGTTCTTTCTCCAGGAGCTTGAATTTCTTAACGGTCTCCACCTGGGCGAATTCCTTGTTTGCCTTTTCGACCTCTTTGTGAATCAGCTCATAGACTTCCTTATTTTGGGCAAGGCTTTTAAATGTGGTATAGGCAATCCCGCGTTCCTGAGCCCACTTGGCAACGTTTTCATACTCGATCTGAATGAGGGCAGCAAGATACTTCCGGCCTTCTCCAAGGACAATGGCCTCGTTGATATAGGGACTGAACTTGAGCCGATTCTCTATCTCCGAGGGCGCAATGTTCTTTCCCCCTGCCGTGATGATAATCTCCTTTTTCCGATCCGTGATCTTCAGGCTACCAGCTTCATCGATCTCCCCCACGTCACCGGAATAGAGCCATCCGTGCTTCTTGATCCTTGCCGTTGCCTCGGGGTCCTTGAAATACCCCTCGAAGATGTGGCTACACTTCATTAAGATCTCACCATCTTCTGCGATCCTTATCTCCATACCCGGGATAGGGGGGCCGACACTTCCAAGCCTTTGGTTTCCTGGCAGGTTCATGCAGGCAACGCCGGTTTCCTCTGTCAACCCATATACTTCAAGGACCTCCACACCCATGGAATGGAAATATTTGAGCACCTCAGGCCCAATGGGAGCGGCCCCACTGATCGCCAAACGCGCCCTACTCAGGCCAAGTTCCATCTGGAGCGCCCTGAACAGGGTTAACCAGGCGATCCAGTATTGAAACCTTAAGAAAAGCGGCGGATGCCCTCCGGAGAGATTATACTCCGAGAATCTCTCCCCGACAGGCATCATCCGTTGATAGATCTTTTTCTTTAACCAGCTTGCGTCTTTCATCTTGATGACAACCATGGAGAGCATCTTCTCCCAGATCCGCGGTACCCCGAAAAATACCGTGGGATAGATCTCGCGCATGGCCTCAGTAACCGTTTCGACACTCTCGGCAAAATTCACCGTGTACCCTATATACATGGGAAGCAGGACCGAAAGGAGGCGTTCTGCAATATGGCAGAGGGGCAGATACGAGATGAGTTCGTCAGTATTATAGAAAGGCATGGCCTTACTCAGACTTTCTATCATGTTGATGATGTTTCTGTGAGATAGCATAGCGCCTTTGGGAGGTCCCGTAGTTCCCGACGTGTAAACCATCAGGGCTACATCCTCGGGTTTCACATGATCCACCAAGGCCTGAAATCGATCGGGATCTTTTTGATGCACCTTTCCCCCGATCCCTTCAACCTCTTCAAAAGGAAGGATCATCGGGTCTCTATAGTTACGAAGTCCCTTCATGTCCATGACAATAATCTTCTTGAGCAAGGGCAGATCATGTTTCACGTCCAGGACCTTGTCCACCTGCTCTTGGTCCTGACACACGCAGAAGATCGATTCTGAATGCCCCACGATATACCTCACCTCTGGCGCTGGGTTGGTAGGATACACACCCACCGAGATTCCCCCTGCGGCCTGAACTGCCAGGTCTGCATAAAGCCACTCTGGAACATTCTCACTCAAGATGCTTACATGATCTCCCCTTTCAAGACCCAACTCGATGAGACCGAGGCAAAAACCCCGAACGTGCTGTGCATACTCGTCCCATGAAATCTCCTGCCAGACGCCGAAATCTTTTTCCCTGAGGGCCACCCGATCTCCAAATCCCTCCACCCGTTTTAAGAAAAGATGGGGAATAGTATTTCGATTCATGCTGTCTTCCTCTCTCGTTCCTGCTCTTCACCAAGGTATGCTTGAATGACCTTCGGATCATTTTGTACGACATGGGGTGGTCCCTCAGAGATCTTATTTCCAAAATCGAGGACCGTGACCATGTGTGATATGTCCATCACCACCCCCATATCGTGCTCGATCAGGACAATGCTGGTTCCGATTTCCTCATGGATATCGAGGATAAAGCGCGCAATGTCTTCGGTCTCCTCGACATTCATCCCTGATGTTGGTTCGTCCAAAAGCAGGATCTCTGGATCCATACAAAGGGCCCTGCCCAATTCCACACGCTTTTGAACCCCGTATGGCAGGTTCTTGACATATGCCTTTCGCCACCTTTCCACTTCGAGAAAATCGATCACCTCCTCCACCTTTTTTCGGTGGTCCACTTCCTCTGGATTGCGATACCCGTGGACTCCCCCCCTGAACAGCCCGCTTCGGAAATGATTATGACGGCCAAGGAGAAGGTTTTGGAGTACGGTCATATTCCTGAAGAGTTCAACGTTCTGAAACGTTCGGCCAACGCCCAGCCTGGCTATCTCATCTGGCTTCATCCTTGTGAGATCATGCCCCCCAAATTCGATCCGCCCTGTATCAGGACGGTAGACACCATTGATACAGTTGAGAAGCGCGGTCTTTCCTGCTCCATTGGGGCCGATGATGGCATGGATAATCCCCTTCTCTACTGAGAGAGAGACATCAATGAGGGCCTTTATTCCTCCAAAGCTGAGGAAGAGTTCTCGGATTTCGAGGTGGGGCATAATTTAGTTTCTCGGATCTTCTACAACTTAGAAAAGTCAAGGGTATTCTCTGCGGTTGCCACTTTTTGCCTCATATGGAACATGGGAATGTCCAACCTGGAATAATGTTATGATAACCACCGCTTTCTCCGCTTGTAGTGTTTCACCTCAGAGAATCGCTTTTTCTTTGCCTCTTCTGTCAGACCAAGGTAGAACTCCTTGACGTCCTCGTTTTCCTTCAGTTTTTCGCTTGGTCCATCCATGACGATCTTTCCATTTTCCATGATATAGCCATATTGAGAATTGGCGAGGGCAATGTTTGCATTTTGCTCCACGAGGAGGATCGATACCTTCTCCTCCTGGTTAACTCGCCGGATAATCCCGAAAATATCCTGAACCACTAAAGGGCCCAGGCCCAGGGATGGCTCATCTAACATCATCAGTCTTGGCCTGGACATAAGCGCCCTGGCAGTAGCCAGCATCTGCTGTTCGCCGCCGCTCAGATATCCGGCTATCTGCCCGCGGCGTTCTTGGAGCACCGAGAAAAACCCCATGACCATCTTCATGTCCTTCTGCACACCAGCCGAATCATCTCTCGCATAGGCACCGACCTTTATATTCTCTTCGACGGTCATCTCACGAAAGATCCGGCGCCCCTCAGGAACCATGGTTATACCTTTCTTTACAACTTCAAAAGGATCTAATTGATGGATCATCTCACCATCAAATTCAATGCTTCCTTCCTCTATCTCTCCATCCTGGTACCGAAGGATCCCGGAGACGGCCTTCAGGGTGGTCGATTTCCCAGCTCCATTCGAGCCGAGAAAGGCCACGATCTGTCCATTGGGAACCTGGAGGGAGAGGCCTCTCAGGACCAGGATAACATCGCTGTATACCACTTCTATGTTGTTGATCTTCAGCATGTAGCTCTACCAGCAATTAGAAATGGGCGAAATTCAAGCACCATGATACCCCTTCTCTACAAATGATTTGACAGTGGAATTGACTAACTTCCCGCACATTTGTTGGCTCCGGGTGCTTTTCATTTTTTACATGACGATCCCAGTATAGAATCAAAGGAATACCTGATCAAGGTTTTTTGAGCCTTTCCTCCTCATTGCCCTTCTCTATTTCAAGCCAGCAGACTCCTGGCCATTATAATCTTTTCGATCTCAGTTGTCCCCTCATAGATCTCTGTAATCTTGGCATCCCTGTAGAGCCTCTGGACCTTATATTCTGCCAGATAACCGTAGCCTCCATGCATCTGAAGGGCCATGTCAGCACACTTAACCGCCATCTGGCCACAAAATGATTTGGCGGCGGCAATGAGCCTGTGGTCAATAGTGCCTTGATCAACTCTCCAGGCCGCTTCATAGACCAGGTTTCTACCGGCCTGTATCCAGGCAAACATATCAGCAATCTTGAACTGGATACCCTGGAAAGAGGACAAGGGAGCGCCAAAGGCCTGCCGCTTTTTCACATGCCTTATGCTTTCCTCCAGGCCAGAGCGGGCTATTCCAACTGCCTGGGCAGCCACAGCAATCCTGTTAAGGTTAAACAGATGCATAGCCTCACTAAAGCCATTTCCTGTTTCTCCTATAAGATTGGAGCATGGAACCCTGACGTTGTTGAAAGAAAGTTCAGCTGTATCAGATGCCCGAATACCAAGCTTTCCAGTTAAATGATTTGCCTCAAACCCTTCTCTGTCTGTCTCCACCATGATCATGCTATGCCGGTTATGTCTGCTTGGGTTATCCGGCTCGGTTTGAACAAAACAAACGAGATAATTCGCCCGGTCTCCATTGGTAATGAACATCTTTGAGCCGTTGATCATATAGTCATCGCCCTGTCTCACGGCCGTCGTAGATGTAGCACCCGCCAGATCGGATCCAGCATCCGGCTCAGTCAATGCAGTTCCCATAACTGCCTCACCTGTTACCAGGGGAGGGAGGTAACGTTTTTTCTGTTCCTCTGTGGCAAATGCTTCCACTATTTCTGCCCCAAAGGGGGCAGATAGAATTGCTGTGGCTATGCCTGGATCCACAACATAGAATTCTTCCGTTATCAGGCAGTGCTCTAACATACCCATACCTGGCCCACCATACTCCTCTTTTATGAATACCCCCACAAAACCCAGTTCAGCCGCCTTCTTAAAGATTGCCTCATCAAAGGTCTCATCCCTGTCAAACTCCTCCGCCCTATCAGGAAACTCACCTTCAGCGAACTCCTTAGCTGCCTTCACGATATCCTTCTGTTCCTTGCTCAGTTCAAAATCCATTTCTCTCCTCCTCTTTCTATTGGTATGTTAGGTATGGTGCTTATGGTTCTCTCTTTGCCAAAAATATCCTGCTCTATATAAGCGTATAGCCCAATTTTCCTCGGTTTGTAAAAGAATTTTCTTCATTAATGGATACTCTGACCCTAACATAAAACTCCCAGGCATCATAATTCTTGGAGCCTCAAATAATATGGCAAAAAGTTGGCTGAATAAAGGAGACAGGTAAAATAAAGGACAAAATCACATACTACGATTGTGAGATATAAGGCCTGCCCATTGCATAATATTCAGCGAATCTTGGCATCCTCTTTTTACGGAAGTGAGCACAATATGGAGTATATGGGATCACTCAACCATCACTAGTCCCGGTACATAGAGCCGATAAGGTCCTCATACTTTTCATTGATATACCGACGCTTGAGTTTCATGGTCGCAGTGAGCTCCCCGTCCTCTGAGGTCAATTTGATATCCAGGAGACGGAACTTCTTGACCTGCTCCACGCGCGCCAACTTCTGGTTCACCTCGTCAATCTCCTTCTGAATGAGCTTGATGATCTCTGGAGTCTGGGTCAGGCTCTTGTAAGTAGTGAAAGGAATTCGATGGTCCTGCGCATGCTTCATAATGTTTTCCTCATCCAACATGATGAGGGCGGTGACGTATTTGCGCCGATCTCCGATAATGACCGCGTCGCTGATGTAGGGGCTGAATTTCAATTCGTTTTCAATGTGTTGCGGTGTGATGTTCTTACCGCCCGAGGTGATGATGATGTCCTTCTTCCGGTCCGTGATCTTGAGGTTTCCGAATTCGTCAAACTCCCCCACATCACCCGAGTGGAGCCAGCCGTCTTCCAGGGTCTCGCCAGTCAGTTCCGCATTCTTGAAGTAACCCTGGAAGACATTCGGCCCTTTAACCAATATCTCCCCATCCTCGGCAATCTCAACCTCGATTCCCGGGATAGGCTTTCCTACAGTGCCGATGACGATGTCATCTCCCATATGAATGGTGGTGGGACCGCCGTCTTCGGTCTGCCCATAGACCTCTCTAAGCCGGATCCCCATGCCATGAAAAAACCTCAGGATCTCCGGGGATACCGGTGCTCCGCCGGATACAAGGACCTGGCCCCGATTCATGCCCAAGCTCTTTCGTAAGTTATCGAGGACGCAAAGGTTTGCAAGCCAATGGAAAATCTTTAGGCCCCAGTGAACACGTTTATGATCCAGGTTCAGTTGGCTCACACGGCCCCCTATCTTGATAGCCCAGCCAAAGGCCCACTGTGCCGGGAGGATCGCATCTTTCATCTGGATAATGATCGCTGAGTAGAACTTCTCCCAGATGCGAGGAACGGCAAAAAAGATGGTGGGCCGAACCTCCCTGATGTCGGCTGGTACGGTCTCCATGCTTTCCGCAAAATTCACCACTGACCCTGACATCATCGGACCAAGAACCGATACGTTTCGCTCGGCAATGTGAGCCAGGGGAAGGAAGGACAAGATCTCGTCACTTTCATTGGCGTTCCAGATATCCTTCAATACCTTGGAGGTCCAGATGATGTTTCTGTGGGAGAGCATGGCAGCCTTGGGCATGCCGGTAGTCCCTGAGGTGTAGATGAAGATGCCGGTGTCGTCCGGATCAATTTCCTCGATCTTATGGAGATAAAGATCGGGCTGCTCCTCGTCTATTTTTTTGCCTTTCTCAAGAAACTCCTCAAAGCTCATGACCTGATCGTGCCGAAAATGCCTGAGGCCCTCCATGTCATAGACAATGATCCAATCGAGCATTGGGAGGTTTTTCCAGACCTCGAGGGCCTTGTCCAATTGCTCTTCATCCTCAACAAAAAGGACCTTGGACCCGGAATGTCCAACGATATATTCGAGCTCGAAGGCCGAGTTGGTTGTATAGATCCCCACCGTAATTCCACCAGCCGATTGACAGCCCAGATCGCAATAGAACCATTCGGGGCAGTTTTCACTAATAATGGAGACACGATCCTCTTTCTCTACTCGCAGTGAGACAAGGGCGAGACAGACGCGGCGAACCTTTTCACCGTATTCCTTCCAGGTAATCTCCTCCCAGATGCCGAAATTCTTCTCCCGCAAGGCCACACGCTCTCCTAACCGTTGTACCGTATGGTAGAACATAGTGGGAACAGTGTCTTCCCTCATAGAGCATCTCCCATGCTATCAAGGGGAAGATGAGAGGGCCTGCAACGCCGAGAGGCGATGCAGGATCCCTCACCTATCCCCTCTAAGAGCCGAGCATTGAAATCTATAACCGAACACCCTTCACCTAAAAGGATGGTGCCCTGAAGTCACCGATCTGGACCCATGCGTTGCCGGCTGGGCTCTTAATTGGAGCTTGAATGACGCACTCCTGGGTACCGTACCGCTTGTCCTTCCTCCAGGTAATGGAACCGAACACACCTGTCTCATAATCGGTGAAGGTCTCGAAGGCCTTGATCAACCCTTCGCGAGTCAGATCTCTTCCGGCCCGCCTGACTCCCTCCACCATGATCTTGGCAGAACCCCATCCGTACCAGTTGTAAAATCCCCAGGGCCTCTTATTGTATTTTGCCCACGCCTTCATGAATTCGACAGCAGCCGGATTCATCTCCCATGCGTAGGCGAGAATGGCCGTGCCGAAGAATCCCTTCCCATAGAAGGCATCGTCACCAGCGAGCTTGAGGACAACATTAGCCGTGGATGGAGTGGCGGTGATCCATACCGGACGCCACAGAAGCTTGACGGCCTCCTTGAACATGCCAGCAGGCTCCCGGATCAGTGTCCACATCATGACCAGATTTGCGCCCGCATTCTTCATCTTGGCTACCTGGGAACTGAAATCGACGCTGCCCCGCTTGTATGGAGCTTCCGCTACAAGTTGTAGCCTGTAATGATTGCAGGCCTCTCTGACGCCTTTGAGATAATCCTGACCCGGTTCGTCGTCCTGGTAAATCACGGCAACCTTGGGATCTTTCATCTTAAGCTCTTTTAGTGCATAATCGATCCCGATCTTTGCCTGAGTGATGTAATTTGGATCGGCATGAAACAGATATTTCTTTGGCGGGAATGCCATCCGGCTATTCTGGGTGGCAGGCTGGATCAGGGGCACCCCTGCTCGTTCCAATGTGGGATACATGGCCAGGGATTGGGCAGACCCCAGGACCATGAAGATGCAAAAGACCTTGTCTCGCTCGATGAGCTTTTTTGCAGCCGCGACGGATTTTGGCGGCGAATAGCTGTCGTCCTCCACCAGGTAGACGACCTTCCTTCCATGAATACCCCCTTGATCGTTGATCATCCTAAAATAGGCTGCCGCACCATCCGAGACCCCCTTGCCCATGAAGGCAATGGGCCCGGAAAGGTCCACGATTCCACCGATCTTGATCTCTGTTTCGGTCACCCCCACCTCAGCCCATGCCGAGGTAACGGCAAAAACAGATACCAATGCCATAACCATCACCCAATAAAATGGGTATCTTTTGATCTCCATGACAAACCTCCTTTTTGTTAATGGTTTTGGACAAATCTCTCCAGTCCTATGCCCACACCTCCTTTCCCTTATAGATTACCGCCAGAGCTTCTTGCGCCTCCACCGGCGCGAGCCACGTATGGACTCCTTCTGGATGCCGAGGTAGAATTCCTTGACGTCTTCGTTTTCCATCAATTCCTCCGCAGTATCATCCATCACAACACGGCCAACCTCCAGAATGTAGCCGTACTGGGCGGTGGTCAGAGCTGCCCTGGCATTCTGCTCCACCAGAAGGATGGTGGTGCCCTCCTCTCGATTGATCCTCCTAATGATCTCGAAGATGTCCCTAACCAGTATCGGGCTCAAGCCCAGCGATGGTTCGTCCATCAGTAGCAGTTTTGGCCTCGCCAGCAAAGCTCGGCCAATAGCCAGCATCTGCTGCTCACCGCCTGATAGAAATCCAGCATGTTGCTTCCAGCGCTCCCTGAGAACTGGGAAATATCCCATGACTTGATCCATGTCTCCGGTGAGGTTATACCTGTCCTTTCTTGTATAGGCCCCCATTCGTAGGTTTTCTCCCACGGTCAGGTCAGGGAAAATCTCTCGGCCCTCTGGAATATGGGCAATTCCCTGCTTGACCACATGATCTGGCTTCATTCCGTCGATACGCCGGCCCATAAACTCTATGGTCCCTTTCTCCGGTTCAATGAATCCGGAGATAGTCCTCAAAATCGTGGTCTTGCCTGCTCCATTTGCACCAAGGATGGCCACGATCAGGCCATCTTCCACGTCCAGAGAGATCCCCTTAATCGCAATAACTGGACCGTAGTAAGTCTCGATATTTCGCACTTTAAGGAGTGGCTCCATTTTCCTCACCGAGATAAGCCTTTATGACCTCTGGATCGCCCTGTACCTCCCGGGGATGCCCTTGCGCAATGACCCTACCGAAATCTAAGGCCGTTATGGCATCGGAAACCTGCATGACAAACCTCATATCATGTTCGACCAGCATGATGGTAATGCCCAAGTCCTCCTTGATATCTTCGATCCAGAAACAGAGATCCTGGCTTTCCTCCGGATTGAGGCCTGAAGAGGGTTCATCCAAAAGCAATAGCTCTGGATCAAGGGCGAGGGCACGCCCAAGCTCCACGATTTTCTGGATACCAAAGGAGAGGCTGGAGATCCTCTCGTCTCTGTAGGCCTGGAGATCGAGAAAATCGATGATCTCCTCGACCTTTCTCCGGGCTTTGAGCTCCTGATCTTTGACCCACGGCGTGAAAAAGGCCTCGGACAGCACGCTGCTTTTCTTGTACATATACCTTCCAAGGAAGATGTTATCAAGGACCGTTGCGTTAGTAAAAAGCTCGATATTTTGGAAGGTCCTGGCTATTCCTTGCCTGGCAATCTGGTGTGGCCTTAACTTCAATAGATCTTTATCCTTGAAAAGGATAGCCCCTTCATCTGGGCTGTATACCCGGCTGACACAGTTGAAGAGGGTAGTCTTGCCAGCACCGTTGGGTCCTATGATGGCGTAAACCTGCCCTTTTTCGACCTCCATGTCCACACCTTCCAGGGCAAGAACACCGCCAAAGCGTTTTGTCAAATCTGTGATCTTGAAATAGGCCATATGGTCACCTGCTCCTTTCGGAGCGATAGAACTTTCGCTTCTTCCGAAAGGTGTCTCGCCTGTATAAGGGGAACACCTCGAATAGAAACCTGATCTTGAGCCATCTGCCATAGAGCCCAAGGGGCTCGAAAAGGATAAATGCCATCAGGATCAACCCATAGACCGCCCCCTGGAAGCCCACCATCCTTTGCATGGCCTCAGGCAGGACGTCCTTTCCAAGGCGAATGATCTCGCTGAGAAAGGTCATGAAGATCGCGCCGAATATAGACCCATGGACAGACCCGATTCCACCCACAATGATTATGACGATGAAATTGATGGATTCCATAATGCTGAAGTTATCCGGTCCGATAAAGTTAATCAGGGGGGCAAATAGTCCACCCGCGAAGCCCGTATAAAAGGCGCTGATTGCAAATGCGGTGGTCTTAACCTTGGCCAGGGAAATCCCCATGGTCTGGGCGGCCACCTCGCTGTCTCGAACAGCAATAAAGGCCCTTCCGGTTGGAGACCTCTCAAAATTCTTCGTGATCCAGACGAAGAGAACCACAAAAAGTAGGATCACGTAGTAATATGCCTGATCAGAGTTAAAGGATATGGGACCCAAAGTGGGCCGATCCACGATCAATCCATTGGTTCCATTGGTTACGTATTTCCACTCCAGAATCACTTGATCGATAATGAAGGCAAAGCCCATCGTGGCAATGGCAAGGTATATGCCTGTGAGCCGGAGGGCAGGAATGCCCACGATTAAACCGATCAATGCGGCTGCCATACCTGCTAAAGGGAGGGCAAGCCAGAAGGTGCATCCCAATTTAGTCGTGAGAAAGCCAGTTGTGTATGCCCCAATCGCATAAAAGGCAGCATGGCCTAAGGAAATCTGGCCCGTATACCCGGTCAGGATATTCAAACCGAGGGCAACAATGCTATAGATGCCCGCGAGCATAAAATTGTAGACCCAGTAAGTGCCGGCGAAGAAGGGAAAGACTGCAAGAAAGGCCAGAAGGGCCAGATACCACATGAGACTGCTGCGGTATTCGAAAAGTCTTAGGTCCTCGACATAGCTTTTTTTCAGTTTAAAACGCAAGGCTAAACCCTTTTCTTTTCCTGGATACCGAAGATCCCCTCTGGGCGGACCATGAGCACTGCAATCAAGATGATGTACGCAAAGACATCCTTTACCCAGGCGGGAAGAAAAACACCCGCAAGGTTCTCTGAAAGACCAATGATCAATCCACCCACGATTGCGCCCGGGATGCTGCCGAAGCCACCCAAAACGGCTGCCGGGAATGCCTTGAGCCCAATGAAGCCCATGTCTTTATGAATAAAAAGAATGGGGGCTAATAGGATACCTGCAACAGCAGCTACCATCGCGCTGATGGCCCATATCAGGTTAAAGACCCTTTCCACACTAATGCCCATCAAAAAGGAGGCGAACTGGTTTTGTGAGGTTGCCTCCATCGCAATGCCGATGTCGGTAAACTTGAAGAATAGATATAAAATGATGACCAGGGCTGCAGTGATAGAGACGACCAGGATATCCATGGATGAGATGGTCACCGAACCGATCTGGGTGAAGGATTTGCCAAACACGGTTGGGAATTTAAAGGTATCCGTGGACCAGACCATCCCTGCAATGCTTCGAAGAAAGATGGAAAGGCCGATGGTAAACATGACCAGGGCAAAAATAGGCTCTCCAACCAGCCGACGCATTACCATGCGCTCAAGGACCATCCCGAATACGCCCATGATCATCACGGCCAGAAATATGGTCAAAAAAAAGGGGAGTTTGGCGCCGGTCATGAGGCTCAAGGCAACAAAGGCACCCAACATCATAAACTCTCCTTGAGCAAAATTGACAACCTCTGTTGCCTTATAGATCAGTACAAATCCTAAGGCAATCAGCGCATACACACATCCCAGCGCCAACCCACTGGCAATCTGCTGCAAAAACATATCCCTTTATCCGCACGCTTTTTGTTGAGCTGCAAAACAGCTGCGGAGCCGTCCACGTGGATCCCTATCCCATCCCCGGCTCCCTGACCACAGGGACAAGAAATTCCTCTTTACTGACATGAATATCTATCCTTTCCGGGAATAACTCACCCTAATAGTTAAAAGACGACATTATCTATCCCCTTCTACTATAAACTTACTGGCCTCTACCTTAAGGTTTCCAAAATGAGGTCGGCACAGAGCATGGCGCTTCTTGCAGCACCATTCGTGGCCAATCCTCTACCGAGATAGGTATCACCGGCAAAGTAGAGGTTGGGTATCCCGGGGGCCTTGGGTCCCGGCTTGAAATTTCCTACCAGTCCTGGTTTCCGAGCCAGACCATCGCAGCCATCCACATAATAGGGAAGCCTCCACTCTAAGTTTTCCTCCACTCCGGGGAACATCTCTTTAATATCCTCCCACATTAGATTCAGGATACGTTCCCTTTTGAACTTGTCTGCTACATCAGGATGTTCGCACACAACATCGGTGTGAATGAGCTGCTTTCCCTCAGGCGCTACATCGGGTGAAAAATTGGATGCGGGCAAGGCCTGAAAGGGGAAACCTGAATGTCTTGTCTTGAGGGCGGTAAAAAAGGAGCGTTTCTTTGGGTCAATGATTGGCTCTGATAGACCGATCATGTATCCGACAAGGGCGGTAACCTCATGCCTGATATCGCTAATCCTCTTGATCCACCACCTGGGTAGAGGACTTGTTGCCGGATCAAAATCGATAATTCTGCTTAGATGATAGATCGGTACAGCACAGACTACTCGATCTGCATATTTTGTTTCCGTCTCAAAGATTCGATAATCCTCCTGATAAATGTGTTCCTTTGCTCGAATCCGAACCCCCACCACCTTCCTATCTTCAATGACAATCTCCTCTGCCTCGCAGTTAAGCTTAATCTCGCCCCCATTTTCCTTGATAACCTCGACCAAGCCGCAGGTGATTCCCTCTGTCCCCTTTAACGGATAGCTAGCCTGCAAAAGCTGCCTTGTTTTACAGAGGTTTTCTCTGGCAATGTAGAGTACCTCACCAGCGGCCATATCTATAGTACTGGGAATTGTGGTCATTATCATACCGAAGTCAGCAAATAGATCCCTTACCGGCTGTTGAGGCACATTTTCAATGAGCCACTCCTCAAGGGAGCGGCAGTCCCAGGCCTCAATCTCATGATCTGTTATGCTGGCTATCTTTTGCAAGATGGCCCTGAAGGATCTTTTTTCATCCTTGGTTAAAGGAACCAACTCGGCAATGTTAATAAACTTTCCGCCATTCCAGATATCCACTGTCTCACTAAAGGGGGCCCATCTTACCTCCTTGCCAACTCGACTGTTCAATTCGTTACAGCACGATTTTTCACCAAGCTCTATCAGGTGCAACCCAGTATCAACACACCACCCCTTGTTAGGATAATCAACATAGCTTATTAATCGGCCACCAAACTTTGGATATCGATCGACAACCAAAACCTTCAGGCCTCCCTCTTTTGCCAATATCGCCGCTACTCCCAATCCAGCAATTCCTGCACCCACGATAATAGTATCATACCTTTCAGCCATGATCTTCCTCGCTCTTTTCTTTTTGATGTTTAGATAGTCAACTATCTAATGATCTCAAAATATTTAATATCCTGAATATTGCCTTCCATCTTCTCCCTAAAAACGGCCCTTACCTTCATTCCTACCTTTATCTTGGTCTCATCGGTTCCATTTATGACGTGGGAAAATATATTATCCGAGCCATCAATATTAATGTAGCCGTAGGTATAGGGGATTGGCCTCTTAAGGCCGGTGGCCGGGTCTATAAAAGGGTAGTTCACTACAGAGAAGGCCATGATAGTGCCTGTATCTGAGAGCTCTACTATGTCTTTCTCACCTAAATCCTGAAAGCAGGGCCCACAGATACGGCGTGGGGGGACCATTACCTTTCCGCATCTGGGACAGCGAATCCCTAAAAACCGTCTTTTTTCCCTAAGATATTTGAAAAAGAGGCTCCCATATTTGCCAATGGACCATTCATAGGGCATAGAAAGGGTGCCAGAGTCATTGGTCAGTAGTTCAATCTCTTTGCTTTCGCCTGTCATAGCTCGTTCTCCGGTTCTGCCTTATAGAGGTTTCTTTTTGCCTAAAACCATTGCGTCGGACCACCAGCAGCCTCCAAAGCCAGTTACAAAAGCGGTCTTGACATCCGGAACCTGACGTTTTTCAGCCTTGCCCATAATCTGTATGGCTGCCTCAGCTACACGAATAAGCCCGGTTGCACCGATACAGTTGGTGCTCATCACCCCACCTGAAGGGTTGACCGGCAACTTGCCCCCCATATCGGTATTTCCCTCCGACACAAATCTTGGTCCTTCACCCGGGCCACAAAAACCAATGGCCTCAATCCATTTAAGGCCCGCATAAGAGTAAGGGAGATATAGTTCACAGACATCAATCTCTTCGACTGATTCCCTTATGCCTGTCTTTTCAAAGGCCTCCTTAGATGCCCTGGTCAAGGAAACCAAGCCAGTATTGTAATCAACATCACCGAACCACGTAGTTGAATGACGTACCGAAGTAGATTTTATCCAGGCTGGAGTCAGCGCTATCTTCTCAGCAACCCCCTCTGCCGCAAACACTACTGCACAGGCCCCATCCGTCCGAGGACAGACATCAAGGAGCTTGATCGGATAGGCCAACATGGGAGAATTCATGACATCTTCGATAGTTATCGGCTTTCTCAGGTGGGCGTACGGATTATTTCCGGCATGGGCCCTTTCTCTTACCGCTACCCTCGCCGCATCCTCCTGCGTCACCCCATACTGCTCCATATAGGCGGAGGCCTCTGTGGCCAAACTGGGAATAGCTCCAGCATAGGAAAACCTGTCCCAGATAGGGTCGCTACAGGTGATAATGGCCGCAGAGGTATCGCTCTCCGAGTTTTTTTCCCAACCAATGGCAAGAACCCGATCAAAGAGACCGGAGGCCACATGATAATAGGCAGCAATGGCTACAGATGTCCCTGTAGTACCGCCTGTAGTTACCTTCATAATAGGTTTCATATGGCCACCCGAGCCCTCTACACTCCAGGCATCCACATAATTGATTGATTCAAAGTGGTCCATATTCCCAATGACAATTGCATCAACATCTTTGATACTCACTTCACAATCTTCCAAACACCTTATCACTGCCTCGCTTATCAGCTCTCTCCCGTTAACATCGAGTCTCTGGCTCCGATGGTAAGTCTGGCCTGTACCCACAATTGCTACCCTTCTTGCCAAGAAAACCCCCTATTCCTTCCCCAGGATCCATACACAATGGCTTTGCCCACATGGGCCGTTGATCCCATGGGCCAAGCCAGTTTTGGCACCATCAATCTGCCGTGCACTGGCCTCGCTGCGAAGCTGTAAAGTCACTTCTATGATCCTTGCCAGGCCTGCCACCAGAACTGGATGGGCTGACAACACTCCTCCAGAGGGATTCACCGGTAATTCACCGTCCACTGTAGTAATCCCTCTTTCAACCATCTTTCCACCCTGACCAGCATCACAAAAGCCCATGCCCTCTAACCACAAAGGCTCCATGTAGCTGAAGGCATCATATAACTCAACTATGTCTATTTCGTGTAACGGGTCAGAGACACCTGCCATTGCATAGGCCCTTTGAGAGGCATCTCTTAGTGATCTTGGATCTCCTAAATCCCGATCACCCAGAAAATAGGCATCTGAACAGTGAGCTACCCCTTTTATCCAGATGGGTGGTTTCAATGCCTTTCCGGCCCTCTCTTCGTTGGCGATGATGATGGCAGCAGCACCGTCACTTACAGGACTGCAGTCCAATAATCTTAGGGGATCGGCAATCCTCTTTGATCTCATCACGTCATCCACTGTCAGCTCCATGGGCAGTTGGGCATAGGGATTATTTTTGGCATTGGCGTGATTCTTTACCGATACGTGGGCGAACTCCTCTTCAGTTACACCAGATCTTTCCATGTAGACATTAGCCTGCAAAGCGGAGGAAGATATCGCATCGAGTCCTAAAGGTCTGTGATATATAGGATCAAACATGGCATTGGTAATGACCTTTGAATCACCTTCGCTACCCTTGGAATGGGCCACAACCAGCGTTGTTCCAAATCCGCCCAAAACCCGCATGGCCCCATAAAACGCACCAAAGCTCCCGTCCCCTTCTACTGTAGAGACATTTTTGTCGTGGGCTCCTGCCACCTCTTGAACAGCCATGCAGCTGATCGTGCGACCATCCCAAAAGTCATTGGAAACAGTAATAACATTATCGATATCACCAAGGGTAAAACCGGCATCTTTCATTGCCTTATCTGTCACCTCGTAGACCATATCATAAAAGATCTCTCCCCTTTTTCTTGCTTCATATTTCGTCTGGCCAACCCCTACAATGGCGATTCTCTCCACTTATTCCCCCAAAAAACTAAATTATCGTAAATGAATCGATATCCAATATATGACCCCTACGACTCTCACTGAATCTGGCCTTTACCCGCACGCCGTTCTTCAATCTGCCCAGATCCTCCTTGATTATATGAATAAACCCCACATCTGCCCCATCCAATTTGACGATGGCATAGGCAAATGGGGTAGGAGTGGGCTGGATCGGATGATTGTATCTCACGATAGTATGAGCCGTCACTATCCCTTCATCGCCTAACTCAATCCATTCATGAATCTCCCCAAAACATTTGCCACACCTATTTCGCGGTGGTACAAATACGGTCCTGCACTGGCCACAACGATTACCCAATATCCTCTTCTGATCACGCAGGGCTACTAGAAAACGGCTTCCCACCTCCCCCACCGACCACGTATACGGCACCTTGATCTGCCCTTTGTGGGTCAGCTCCGCCACATCTTCAAACCAGTTTGTCATCTTCTAGCCTGTATCTTATAGTAGTTTAAAATATTCAATATCCAGGATGTTCCCCTTTCTTTCTTTTGCAAAAACGGCCTTCACTCGCATGCCGATATGGATATCCGCAAGGTCTACCTCATCAATGAAATGGGTCATACCTGTATCAGCCCCATCCAATTTTATCACCCCATAGACAAAAGGGGCTTCTCTGGGGCCTCTTTGTATGGGCTAAAAGAAGGGTACAGTCAAATTTTCCTGATAGAATCCCTATCGTCCCGTAATAGACGGCCGTAGAACCATCCATAGCCATCTTCTCCTCATTTCGCAGATGGCCTCCGGCCACATCGGTGATCCCTATATTGGAGATTGTCTGACCATCCCAGATATCATGTGAACAGCTTATCGTGTTATCTATATCCCTAAACATCTCAAGGCCAGTACCATTCAGTACTTTCTCTATCACTTCATAAGCCATCTCCGCAAAACTAACTTCTGGACGCCTTGACTGATATTTTGTCTGGGCCATCCCTACTATAGCCACCCTATCTGCCATCAAATCCGTTCTCCTTTGTTAAAGCCTATCTTCTAGATTTTATCGCAGATTTCTGAAAAGCTAATAATCCCCCGCTTGGTTATCACTGTCAGAGATCAGGCTTGTAAGCATTTTCAGAACCAAAGGCTCTGACGAATAATTCGAATAACTCATCTGCGTAAGAAAGGATGCTTCTCGGTTTACCGAGAAGAAGCCATCGGGTTGTGATGTGCTCAATTCCCCCGATAATGATGTGTCTTGCAAGATTATTATCCAAGTTCTTTCTGATTGTTTCTTCCTGTTTGCCCTCTTCCAGGATATCGATAAGGATACGGGTAAATTTACGGATGAGTTGATAGGCCGTTGTCTTTATGAACCTGGGATTAGGTTTAATTTGGAGAAGTACCACTGTGGCCCAATCCTTGTTCGTCTCGAAAAAGTAGAGGTAGAACCAGAGGAACTTTCGAAATTTATTAAGAGCCCCTTTAATCCCTTGCATATGAAGAGCTAGTTGCGAAGTTGCCTCGGGCATGATTTTTTCCGGAATGGCGTGAAGCAGATCTTCCTTATCCTTAAATTCTTTATAGATTGTCGCTTCCGAAACACCAGCTCGCCGCGCGATTTCAGTAACCAGTGCTTTTTGGTATCCCCTCTGAGCAAAGATTTCCAAAGCGGCTGTAAGGATAATATCTCTTCTAAAAAGCTGGTTATTATTGATTTTATTTATTTTTTTATCTTTTTTTATTTCCATTAAAAATGATATTTAGTATGGAGCCATTTTTTTGTCAAGCATTGTTACCAAAAACTTTCATAAATAGAAATTAAATTGAATTATCGATAGGTTAGAACAATACTATTCAGAAGCGAGAAAGAATAATATAATTTTTCTCTTTGAAAATAGCCGAAATCGGCTTCTGACGAGGATCATGTTCTTTAGACGACTCTGGAAGGGTTCGAGTGCATATGGTAGCTTTAGACGTTACACTGAGATAGTATACCCTATCTCAAAGGAAGGGAAAAGATGGCCAATGGCCAACGATATGAGGTGATAACTGCCCTTAAGGCCTTTTGAAAACGTAACTGAGCTGACCATTTGGCAGGGTAGTGGACTCGGTTCTTAGCTCCATTCCCACAGTGAGATCTCCATAGGGTAGATCCTTCGATATTCTACCAAAGACCTTGTAGTCACCATAATCAAGGAGTGCAATAGTGTAAGGAAGATCCTCCTCAAACCCCACTGGTCCATACTTTAACTCACTAAAGCTTAGCAGCCTTCCGGTACCGGAAACCTCAAACCATTCCATATTACTCTGTAAACACTTGGAGCAATCCGATCTCGGAGGAAAGTAAATGGCCTCACACTCCTTACATCTGGTGCCCATTACCTTGCCCTTCTCAAGATAGCTAATAAAATCATTGGCCTTGGTAATAGCTGTAAAGCTTACGGTACCAAATCTCTTGAATCTATCATCCACTTCTTTTTTAGCCATCCCTTCACCTCCCCAGTATGGTTACATTTCCATAGAGGCCGACACCACCGATATTGTGGACAAGACCAATCTCCGGATCTTTAACCTGCATTTCTCCAGCCTCTCCCCTGAGTTGAAGCACTATGGTCCTGATCTGCGAACCCCCCGTCGCCCCAATGGGATGTCCTTTAGACAGAAGACCACCATCTACATTGACAGGGATACTTCCCTCCTTATAAGTCTCCTTGGATCCAATCAGATCCTTTCCTTCACCTGGCTTAGCAAACCCCAAGTTTTCGTATGCCATCATCTCTGCAATGGTAAAACAGTCATGCACCTCTGCCACATCGATATCCTTCGGGGTAACTCCTGCCATGGCATATGCCTGTTTTCCTGCCTCAATAGCTACTTTTAAGCCAGTCAAAAGGTCCCTGCCGGCCATATTAACGGTCTCAGAGGCTGCACCGAGGCCCAGTATCCAAACAGGCTTATCACACAGAGCCTTGGCCTTTTCCTCGCTTGCTACAATGATACAGGAACTACCGTCTGCGTTGGCACAGCAATCTCCAACCCGTAGAGGTTTAGCCACGGTGGCAGACATCGTGCTTTCGGGATCAGCGAACATCTCCAGGGTTACGGGCTTTCTATAGACGGCCTTCTCATTTATCTGACCATACGTGGCCGCCTTGACCCTTATTTTAGCCAGATCTTCCTCTCCTGTGCCATATTCCGCCATGTGGGCCTTGGCATACATGGCATAATAGGCTGGCATCATGGTGCCAAAGGGGGATTCCCACTGAATATCAGCCCCTCTTCCCATCCTCTCTTGGGATTCGCCGGATGAGATTTCTGACATCTTCTGGAAGCCTACAATAGCAATAACATCATGTAAGCCTGCCTTAATCATTGAATAGGCTACCCTCAAGGCCATGCTGCTTGAAGAGCAGATAGATTCTATATAGAATGTAGGCTGAGGAACGAGGCCAAGATACTCAGCAATCACCCCGGCAGGAGATCTTTGCTTATCGTACTCAGGGGCGGAGGCGATTATAGAGGCGCCAATATCCTTCGTGTGTATCTTGGCATCCTCCATGGCCTCTTTAAACCCTTCAAAGGCAAGTTCCCTGATTGAGCCTGGATATCCTCGAACAAAACTGCTCTGTCCAACGCCAATAATTCCGACCTTTTCCATCATCATTCCTCCACTCTAAGCTTGTCTCCTTTTCCGCTTTTCCCCATTTTGAGACCTGTCAACCCTTGTATATATTTTTTCGTAAATGGGGTAAAGGGAAATTTTGGGTTTGGTTCTTTCCAACTGCCATCATACATGGCCGGGTTTTTTTCTGGGTGGGTAAACTTTTTTTGCCAATTGACAAGGCTTGATTTTTGATGATATACGAGAGAGTCAACTATCAACAACGCACACAACAGCCCCGTAACGAAAGGAGACAACTATGGAATTGGACAGAGAACAGAGGCTTATCCTGTGGTTTGATGAGATCGGCATCGGCGATGTGCCCCTGGTGGGAGGCAAGAACGCATCCCTCGGTGAGATGTACCAGAAGCTTACCTCTCAGGGGGTCAATATCCCGGGCGGCTTTGCCATCACCGCCTCTGCCTACCGGTATCTCATCGGAGAGGCCCACATCGAGGAGGCCATACGGGATGCCCTGGGTGGGCTCAACACCCACGATATGGCAAACCTGCAGGAGCGGGGGGAGAAGGCCAGATCCATCATCAGAAACAGTGAGTTCCCCCCTGCCCTCACCGAGGCCATCGTCGATGGCTACCGGAAGATGGAGCAGCGCTACGGGAGGGGGGTTGATGTAGCGGTACGATCGTCTGCAACAGCAGAGGATCTTCCCGATGCATCCTTTGCAGGCCAGCAGGAGACCTTCCTTAATATCAGGGGAGAGGACCCCCTGATTGATGCCTGCAAGCGCTGCTTTGCGAGCCTGTTTACCAACCGGGCCATCTCCTACCGCCACGATAAGGGCTTCGGCCAGTTCGATGTGTACCTGTCCATCGCTATCCAGAAGATGGTCAGGAGCGATAAGGCCTCTGCCGGGGTGATCTTCTCCATCGATACCGAGACGGGATTTCAGGATGCGGTCTTTATCACCGCCTCCTATGGGCTGGGGGAAAACGTGGTCAAGGGTGCGGTCAACCCCGATGACTACTATGTATTTAAACCAACGCTGAGAGAGGGAAAGCGGCCCATTGTAGAGAAGAGACTGGGTGGGAAGCACATGAAGATGATCTATACCGATGACCCCGAGCAGCCCACCAAGGATGTTGAAACCACCTTAAAGGAGAGACAGAGCTTCACCCTCACCGATGATGAGATCCTCACCCTCGCCAAGTGGACCTGTATCGTGGAGGACCACTACTCTCGAGAGGCCGGCTTTTTCAAGCCCATGGACCTGGAGTGGGCCAAGGATGGTCAAAACGGGGAACTCTTTATCGTGCAGGCACGGCCCGAGACGGTGCACTCCCAGCAAAAAGGGGGAACCATTGAAACCTATGTGCTCAAAGAGACTGCCACCCCCCTGCTTACCGGCCAGGCAGTAGGAAGTAAGATCGGCCAGGGGACCGCCCACATCATCGAGGACAGCGCCCACATCGGTGAGTTCAAGGACGGTGAGGTACTCATTACCACCATGACCGATCCTGACTGGGAGCCCATCATGAAGATAGCCGCTGCCATCGTCACCAACAAGGGAGGCCGCACCTGCCACGCCGCCATCATCTCCCGGGAGCTCGGCATCCCCTGTATCATCGGAACCGAGCATGCAACTGAGACCCTCACCTCGGGGATGCCGGTCACCGTCTCCTGTGCCCAGGGCGATATCGGCCATATCTATGAGGGACTCCTCGCCTTCGA
>JABXJY010000083.1 GCA_013375385.1 Desulfobacterales bacterium | reverse complement strand
ATTCAACTTTTTACATCCTGTTTGGTTCCGGCTTGGCCGGGTTAGGAGTTTGGCAGACAATTTCAATGCGCCCTCCCAAACAATCCCGTTGGTTTGATGGCCAGAACCGCCACCAGAACGCCGAAGGCCAGGACTTCGTGGTACTCGGTCGTTATATATCCACCGCCGATACTCTCCAACAATCCCAGGATGAAGCCCCCCACGATCGCTCCGGGAATGCTCCCCATCCCGCCGAGGATGATGATGACGAAGGCCTTAAGTATGACTGCCCCACCCATTGAAGGGTAGACCAGGAGAATGGGTCCGATGAGCGCCCCGGCCGCCGCAGCCAGCGCCGTGCCCAAGGCGAAGGTTATCAAATCCACTCGATTCACATTGATCCCAACCAGCTGCGTTCCAACCCTATCCTGGGCGGTGGCCTCTATGGTGGCTCCTATGGTGGTCTTCTTGATGAACAATTCCATGAGTATGATCAAGCCGACGGCCGTGAGCACAATGATGATCCTTTGCAGGGTAATCGTAATCCCAAAAATGTGATAGAGCTGCTCGTAAACGGGAGGGAACCGCTTGAAATCAGGCCCCCAAAGGATGAGGGCACCGTTTTCGATTATGAAAATCAAGCCGATGGCCGCGATGAAGGAATTGAGGTGAGGGGCTTCCATAAGAGGGCGGAAAACGAGCCGCTCGACGAGCATGCCAACAAGGGCTAGGCCGACCATGGCCACGATCATTGCCAGCCAGAAGTTGACGCCGGCAGAGGAAACTAATAAAAAGGCTATATAAGCCCCCAACATATACAGGGCACCATGGGCAAAATTGGGAATCCCCAAGATGCCATATATCAGCGTCAATCCGAGGGCTACCAGAGAGTAAACACTTCCCAACATGATACCGTTGAGTATCTGCTGAAAAAAGAGGGCCATGCTGCTCCTCAGCTATCCAGGCCACAAAATATGAGCGATCATTTCTTCTTCACTCTGAGGTCGTAGAAACGATCGCTCAAGAAAGTGAATTATAAGCGTACGCCTCTAATTCTTCGAGATATGTTTTATCGCTCCCATTTTAGCTCGAAGGGGGGAGCGAATTTCCCGTTGATCACCTCAGTGCCCCACGTGGGTCCCAGCAACGAACCGTCATCTGCGATACCGTTCCTCATGGTCATAGCCTGTTTCACAGGCAACACATCTTTCAGGGCCGCTCGTATCTTCGGGGTGTCGGTGACCGTTCCTGCTTTTTCCATGGCTCGGGCTACAACGTGAAGGACCTCGTAGTTACAGGCAGCTTCAAAGGTAGAGATGGCATCAGCCCCAAACTTTTTCTTATACATTTTGTCAAATTCCTTGGCCATCGGAAGGGGGCGCCATTTGAAAGGAGTGGCTCCGATACAACCTTCCAGTTGTTCCATGGTAGCCACCTTGGCCATCTCATCGAGCTTGGCCTGCTCTATCAGGATGAACCCTCCTTTAAATCCGAGTTCCCGGGCTTGTTTGACGAGGATGGCCGTCGGTTCCGAGGGACCTCCAATGAGGATCACATCCGGTTTAGTGGCAAGGGCCTTTGTCAGATAAGGATAGAAGTCGGTAGTAGTCCTGTAATTAGTCGGTGCATCGATCGTGATTTCACCACCTATCTTCTTCCAATGCTCGATGAACAACTCTCCCCATGTTTTTGCGTAGGTGTGAGTCCCCAGAATCATGGCCGCTTTTTTCCATCCATGGGCCATGGCCTTCTTGCTAAAGCCTTTGATATACATCTCCATGGCTGGTGGCATACGGAAGATCAGCTTGTTTCCCAGTTTAACGATCGCGGGGTACGTGGTATATCCCCCGATGAGAAAACCTTCTTTTTCGTTGAACTTCATCATCCCCAGTATGCCTCCGCTGTGGGGGCAGAAAATGACCGGGGGCTTGTTCCGAACGATCATCCTGCGAGCATTTGCCACGGTATCGGCGGGCTTATACCGGTCATCGAAGGATACAATCTTGAATTGATAAGATTTCCCGGCAGCCTTGACCCCACCGGCAGCGTTGATGTCCTCTGCGGCCATCTTCAGCCCAGTCAGGCAGTTGTTGCCATACTTTGCTGCTCCGCCACTCAAGGGGCCTGTATAACCGATAAAGACTGTCTCCCCATAGCCCATGGCAGAAAAAGCAAACAGGAAGATCCCCACTACTATCGCCAATCCTAGATTACGTTTCATTGTCCTCCTCCTTTCGTGCTTTAAGAGCCACATTAAAAAGTATAAGGCCATAAAATTTCATCGTATCAAAACAGATACAAAGAGGAAAGTCAAGGTAATCTTAAAAGTTACAATCTCAAATTATTCTTTGTTCATGCCTGCTATTTTTCTTACTATTTCCCTACGAGAATCGATATCATACTGAGAGGTGATGGCTATCTTCTCCATTCGTGGCGACCCACCACCGTGTAGGGCCCCAAAACAGGAAATTCCTCCCTTAGCAGAGCAAGCAACGTCACCAATATGTCGCCACAATTGGGCCTGGTTTTCCGGTGACATGGTAGAACTTCTCGTCGTGTATTTTTTGGCGAATTCCTTAACCTCCGGATTGACAAATTCACCTTCGTACGGGAATGTGGCCGGCATCCCTCCGGAAATGTCCGCCAAGATCTCCATTTCGTGGTAGACAGCCTCCCCAGTCAAGCAACGACCAACGTTACAAAAGATGGAATTTGGGATATAGTTGCCTGGCCCATACGGTTTCACACCAACACCAGGGACATAGAGTTCTGGCTTCCCCAGTTCTGATGCAGTGAACCCTGCTGCGTAACCCAGCTCACTGACCGTAATTATCTCTGCAAACTTATCCGTGACATGCTTCGCCTTTGCAATACCGTTAGCATCTGCTGCAAGAGCACAGGTGCCGAGCAGAATATCACCTAAAGCTGGTTTGCATCCGGAATAACTGTGACGGTGAAAAAGGGCGAACAGCAGTGCCACGATTCCTCCATGTTTATATTCTCCGCAGAGAAAAACCCTTTCCCAGGGGACGAAGACATCATCAAAGACAACATAGGAATCACAACTGCCAGCACTGAATCCCTTTGGAAAATATTCCCGGTCACGATAGTTATGAATCGTTAGCAACTGCTTTACACCGTCCCAGTCACCCGGTACTGCGAAAGAAACCGCATAGTCCTTATCGGCCTCACGTAGCGCTCGGGTGGGTACAACCAGTATTTCATCTGCAACAGCTGATTCGGAGATATGCAGCTTACAGCCCCGCACCACAATCCCATCACTTTTTCGTTCAACCACATGAACATAGGAGTCTGGATCGGGTTGCTCACTGGGTCGTTTCATTCTGTCACCTTTTACATCCGTTTGCGCACAACATCCAACCAGGTCTTCACTTTGAAAACGCTCCAGCCACCTTTTGAAGTTCTCGTGATACGCGGTTGCCCCGTTATTTTCCTTGTCTGCTTCATAGGATACCGTGTAAATAGCATTTGATGCGTCAATGCCCATACACCTCTGGATGCACCCGCCGACGACCTGGCACAGCATACGTGTCATGTCCTGTTTCTTGTGAAGATCATCCGTGTTTTGGTGAATGTGACAGAATCTATTGATTTTCTCCCCGGTGAGGTGAGAGGTTGCTGTCACCAGGTCTTCGTATTCAGGCTTAGAAGCGTACTCGAAAGTTGTTCCCATGACATTAGTGGTGGGTATTAAACGCTCGTCGTCACGGCCGACCTTTTCCCCGGCGATATAGAGGTTCCTCTTCATCTTTCTAATACCTTCAAGCCACTGTTCTTTGGTTCTCATTGCTCCCTCCTATTTCTAGTTTGAATGTTATCTTTCGCCCCTTTTCCACCTACTAGGCAGTTGATAAGCGTTCTATCAAAGAGCCCAGAAGTTCTTTTGTCACAGTAAGCCAAGCAATTCCCTTGCCTCCTGAGGTGATGCAGGTTCTATATCCAATGTTTTTAGTATGCTGACTGCCTTTTCTACCAGTTGCGCATTGCTTTTGGCACGGGTTCCGTGGCTCAGGTAAAAGTTATCCTCAAACCCCACCCGCACGTTACCGCCAAGCAAGGCAGATTGGGCAACCATGGGAAAATTGGCAGGACCTATTGCAAATCCAGCCCAGATCGCATCAGCTGGGAGGGCCTCTTTCATCAGGAGCATGTTCTTTGTGCTTGCAGGTATTCCCCACTGAATGCCCAAGCATAGTTGAAAGATGGGGGGGCGTTCCACAAATCCCTTTTCAAGAAGGTGGTGGCCTATTGCTATGTGCCCCATGTCAAAAACCTCAAGCTCGGGTTTAACGCCTGCCTCCTTGATCCGCCGTGCCATGTCTTCCACATGAGGCAGAACATTTGCAAAGACTCTGGGTCCAAAATTCATTGAACCTATATCCAGTGAGCACAATTCAGGTTTGAGCCTCACAATATGTTCGGTTCTTCCTTCGGGTGAGCTCCATGTGGTTCCAGGCGCCAGGCCAACAGGATTGGAATCGTCTGGGATTATCCGTGCCCCTGCACCGCTGGTCAGATTTATCACCATGTCTGACGCACCTCTCATCCGTTCAAAGACCTCTTGGTACAGCTCAAAGCCCATGGACGGTTGCCCTGTTTCCGGGTCCCTCACGTGAATATGTGCCACGGAGGCACCAGCTGAACCTGCCTCCACCGCACCGTCGGCAATCTCCTTTGGGGTAACGGGCAGGGCCGGATGTTTAGATTTATCGCCTATTGACCCGGTGACCGCTACGGTTACAACAACCTTATTATCTTTCACTTCTCCCTCCTATGAATTTCTGGGCTCCTTGCAAAAGGACTGTCACACCATTTCCTACCAATCAGATTTCTATTTTAACGAGGAGTATTGTTCCTTAACCTCCTTCTTTAAAATCTTTCCTGAGCCAGTCTTGGGAAGGGGTTCTTTGACGATTTTGATAATTCGGGGATATTTGTAAGGTGCCACTCGCTCCTTTACGTAATCCTGAATCGCCCTGGTGCCGATTTGCGCTGCTTCCTTCAGGACAAGGACTGCTGCCACTTCTTCTCCGAGATCCTCATGGGGGATACCAAAAACGGCGGCTTCCACTATATCCGGGATCTGATAGAGCACTTCCTCAATCTCTCGAGGATACACATTGTATCCTCCTCGAATAACCAATTCTTTTTTCCGATCAACAATATAGATGTAGTGGTCCTCATCCATTCGGGCTATATCCCCGGTATATAGCCAACCATCCTTAATGGTTTCTCTTGTTTCTTCGGGACGGTTTAGATACCCTTTCATTACACCAGGTCCCTTGATGAGCAGCTCTCCAACCTCTCCCTGGGGTACGTCATTTTCGTCATTATCAACAATTCTTGCACTGAATTCCGGAATTGGAAGGCCAATGGAGCCAGGTTTGGTTACCTTTCCATAGGGATTCTCGACACACACCGGTGCTTCAGAAAGTCCATATCCTTCATGGATCTTTGTCTTGAAAAGCGTTTCAAACCGATGTAAGAATTCTACCGGCAGGGAGGCCCCACCGGATATACAAAACCTCAAAGACGCACGTTTTGGAGGGCTTTCGGATGCGAGCCGGATTAAACGATTGAGCATCGTGGGAACGCCAAAAAAAATGGTCTGCTCTTCTTCCTCTATCACCTGGATGACCTTTTCAGGCTCGAATAGAGGAAAAAGCTCTATGGTGAGCCCCAGATACATTGAGACATTCATGACGCTGGTTATTCCGTATACGTGATAAAGAGGAAGAGCACCGATAACCACAGTCTTTGGGTCTATGCTACCACGCATTTCAGCGAGTATCTTGGCGGTACGGGCCAGGTTTTTATGGGTCAGCATGACACCCTTGGGCACCCCCGTAGTCCCGGACGTGTAGATTATGTTCAGCGTGTCGTTGTCATCTGTCGGATAGGTGGAAAACTCCTTGTTATCAGAATAGACATCTTCCAGATCCTTGAAATCCTGGTCTTGTCTTACCCCTAATGCGAGTCGTATTGAGGGCCCCTTCACCTTGTTTAAGGCCTTGCGAATTTCCTCCAGGTAAGGTTCAGATCCGATAAAGGCCTTTGGCTTTGAATCAGTGAGGATATGTTCTAGTTCATGCATCCGGTAAAGAAAATTCACGGACACTATGATAGCCCCCATCTTGGCTAAGGCATAGTAAACCGTGATAGAGTGTATACTGTTCGGCATCATAACCACACAGAGATCTCCTGGGCCCAATCCCAAATTGCTGAGACCACCAGCCATGCGGTTACAGGCTATATCCAATTCTTGAAATGTCACCTCTTGCCCTTCAAACCGAACGGCTGTTCTGTTGGAATGATTTCGTGCCGAATCTTCCAAATATTGAGCTAAGTTCATGGAAGGCCTCCTCTATTGAGTTTAACACAAAAGGTCTTTCCTAACCATTAGGTTCCATTATGATAGGTACATCAAGGTACCTTCTTTTTCAGGAACAAGAATCCCTTAAGGTTACCCCTGATGTCAAGCCAATTCCTGTAATTCGGCTCTAATTTTCCCCGATTCTCTATTGGTATGAGTAGAAAAGGATATCAAATTCGGAGAGGGACCATTATCGTTTCCAACTCCTTTATCACTGCCTGTCTGATTGGAATACTTTTCACCGGAGACTCCTGGGAAATGGTCTTTGTCCTTGTAGGGTGTATGGCCCTTTTCTTCGGTGCCACGTTTCCTCTCTATGGTGCCTGTGCAGGGGACTATTTTCCGAAAGATGTGATGGGAACCGTTGTCGGGGCATGGACACCCCTTTATGGCCTTGGGGCCATCCTGGTACAATGGATTACCGGGATTTTGCGGGATACCACAGGCATCTATGATCATGCCTTCATAATTAGCACAGCTATGGCCGCAGCAGGGCTTTTTTTGATATGTCTGGTTAGAAAAGGTGAAGCTAACTGAGGTTAAGTTTCCCATGGGCCACAGGATCAATGGATCTCTGGCCGGGCAGGATTCTCAATTTCATCCATTGTTCCTGTATTAAACCGGGCCCAGTTCGGAGCGACTCTGGGCCTTGGCCTCTTTCCGTAGAAGATATCATCCATAAATGAAAAGAGGCGCCTTGCAATCATGTTTCTGGTATTGAGCTCCAGTATCAGCTTGTGGGGGAATGTCCTTGCGTGGCTCCAAGGGCACACCCTCATGCAGATGTTGCAGTCCGTTCCAATATTTCCCCAGTATTCAAAACAGGTTTCAGCATTCAACTTCCACCGAAGTGTGCCGTTGGCTACCGTTTGATCTCTGTCCAGGGGAATGGAATGGGAAGGGCAGCACACAGCACATTTCTTACAGATCCTGCAGAAATCCTCAACCCCTATGTCCACCGGTTTGTCAGGGAGGAGGGGAAGGTCAGTAGTCACGGCCCCCAGCCTCACCCTTGGGCCAAAGTCTTTGGTGATCAGATACCCAAGTCGACCCACCTCTCCCAGACCAGCATCTACTGCCACTGGAACCATGAGGGCCCCGTAATGACGAAGGTGATTTGCCGTGGCTGGGTACCCGAGGTTGGTGATGTAGGTTGCGAGCTGAGTGGCGATATAGGCCCCTCTTGCATAATTACGCATGCTTTCAATCATGGTAGGTGTATGGGGTGCAGTCCCGACCATTTCAAGCGACATCTCCATAGCAAAGACAACCGCATATTTATGCTGTACTTTGATCTCTTTACCCCAATCCTCCCAGTTTTCCCAAAAGATCTCCCCCCTGTGTGAATAGATCCAGAGGGGATTGATCTCGGTTATCCCAACCAGGTCAGCGCCAAGGCTTCGGGCATAGCCCTTGACCCGCTCTGTTGCCTCCTCAGAACCGAGCTTAATCTCCTTCCTCAATTCGGGGTGAGGTTGCGGCTTGACTTTATCAGAAGTTGAAAGATGTAAGGGAATGGATACGGATGCTAGTGTTGCCGCTACATTTGGCCCTTGATGAGGTCTATCTATTGTGCCGGGGTGTCCCAGAGGCCCTCCCATTCTTCTTCTTTTGGCATCGAACTCCTCATATTCCGGGTGTTCCTTGTAGAATAGCTTATACTGTTCTGAATCGGGTCGAAGAGAGCGATTTCTTGCAAAGACTATCTCTCTTTCATCATGCCTTTTCATTTCCCCGACGATCAATCCATTTGCCCCTTTCAGGGCCCTTTGGTTTGCCCCGGTCTTTCTCATGAGGAGAAAAGAAGCCAGAGCGCCAAGAGTGAGCCCTGCTATCAGGAGGGCAAGGCCAAGTTTGGTCTGAAAAAAACCGATTCCTGCGAGGAAAAAGAAGACAGCTACTAGAGCCAGTATGCCTAAGAATTGCAATCCAGCAAAAACAGTTGCCCTCTTCTCTTTTTCCAACATGCATGAGATAAAATATGCCAGGCCAATGAATGCCTGAACTATCAGGCCCAGGGCCGCTATAAAGATCAAAAGAGAAACCATCTGTTTTGATCCCACACATACTTATGCAAATTTAAGATTTAAGTATCTTTCTTGAGCCGCTACGGTGTTGGCGCTGGATCGGGGCCTGTCTTCTCGTCGCCGTCCCCGTTGTAATAGAAATCAGGTGGGACTGGCAAATCATACACCCACAGTGTCGTCTCATCAACCACCTTGAGGACCACATGATGCCAGCCAGAGTAGAAATATCCGTAAAATTGGTCGTCCGGTCCCAAGATCCTCTGGAGCCTTGGGGGGAACCGCGTGGTGCCCTGGATCCAACTGATGAGCTCTGACAGTGTTTCTTGATCCTCGACCTTGATCCATTTATCGCTCATTAGGGTTTTGGTGTCCTTTTTCGGATCAAACATGATGGCCGATGGAAGCTGAACAGAGCTCCCTGCATAGTAAATGGTGTAGTCATGCCAATTCTGTTGTAACTCCTGAATGGTCACCTTGTGACCGGGTCCGGATTGTAACCTGACTTTCCCGTAGCTTTTGTACCATGAACATCCAGACACGAGAAATACCCCTATAAGTGCTAGTACAGCCGGATATTTGTCCTTTTTCATGTCCGTGCTCTCCTTTTCCTATTCGATTGGCTAAGATTATCTTGGCTGCTATAGGGCAAAGGAACTCCGGGGCTTCGCCCCAATTAGAGTACTGACCCGCCTGGCGCGACGTGCTCGGAATAGGCTGCTGTTACTTTAATGTTTTGATTATTCTTTAACCCCTAACTTTACTATCACTTCCTCGGGGATTTCCTTCCCCTTGGGAATATAAATGGTTCCAACAATCCCCTGCCCTTCATCAACAACATAACGGTGATACCGTTTTGAATCCTGATCAAAAGTAGCAGTTATCTCTTTTTTCTCTTGCATCAATTTTCGCCCCCTCTCTAAGGAGAAAAGTCTTTTGCATTTTTCGATTTATGTTCTGCCTTTTGCATTGGACACCTTAAGAACTTGGGTTATGTGTTAACAAGTTGCCTCATGAAGACGTCTAGTAGTATGTGAAAGGCGGGTTTCCCCCAGGAGTGGATGACTCATACTCCTGAAGAGGCCAGGCTTTTTTCAAATCCAAGGACAACAAGATAGGGTTTTTCAATGTTATTAAAACCTTAGCTGGTAGCCGAGAAATACAGCATCAGCCGACATTTCCCAACGTCCGCGGTTGTCATCAAAACGGACTTTGATGTATCT
>JABXJY010000337.1 GCA_013375385.1 Desulfobacterales bacterium | reverse complement strand
TCGTGGCCTATTCCGAGGCGACTGGGGTCTGGAGCATAATACCCTTTATAGGGGGCCTCATAGGATGGGTCTGGAAGACCATTGTTCTAATTATCGGGCTCAAAGAGGCCCACGAGATAAGTTATTTGAGGATAGTTGTTGCCTTCTCTATCCCATTAGCCTTGCTGCTGCTCACCGTAGCTAGTGCGCTCTTCTTGATTATGAGGCTCTGAGGCGATGAATCTATGACCCCAGAGGGGACTGATGTCCGGTAAAATTCAATACAAAAAAGTCTTGAACAAGGCCCAGTTGTCTGCAGTCACCGCCCCTGATGGGCCAATCCTCCTGATTGCAGGGGCTGGAAGTGGAAAGACAAGGACCCTGGTCTATAGGGTCGCCTGGCTGGTAGAAAGAGGTGTGCCACCAAAGGAGATACTTCTTCTTACCTTTACGAGAAAGGCGGCCAAAGAGATGCTGGAGAGGGCAGCAAAGCTAATAGATAGGAGGTGCAGAGAGGTTTCTGGCGGCACCTTCCATTCCCTTGCCCAGCGTGTCTTGAGAGAAGGGGCAGAGAGGGTCGGCTTTACTCCATCATTCACCATCATGGATAGATCAGACATGGAAGAGGCGGCTCATGCCCTTATTCATGAGGCAGATGGAGAAAAAAGGCCTATGAGGCTTCCTAAGAGTTCTACTGTTTCAAATATTCTTAGCAAGGCGGCGAATATGGAGAAACCCATGGCCGAGATTATGGAGATAGAGTATCCTCAATTCTTACCCGTTCTTCCACAGCTAGAGCACCTCCTTCAGATTTACAAGGAATACAAAAGAAAAAACAACCTCATGGATTATGATGATCTTATCCTGTTTCTTAGACTGCTTTTGAAAGAAAATGAAGATATCAGGCTCACTTTGGCCAATAGATACAAACATATCATGGTTGATGAATATCAGGACACAAATACCATTCAGGCAGATATCATCCGCTATCTTGGTTCTCACCATAAGAATGTCATGGTTGTAGGTGATGATTCTCAATCAATATACTCTTTCAGGGGAGCCAATTTCAAAAATATGTTTGACTTTCCAGTTTCTTTTCCAGAGGCAAGGATCATAAAACTGGAAGAGAATTACAGATCCACGCAGTCTATACTCACTATGACCAACGCCCTCATGGATCAGGCAAGCCAGAAGTATACCAAGTGCCTCTTCACACGGAGGAAAGGCGATGAAGTGCCCTTGACTGTTGGCACCGGAACCGAACGAGATCAGGCAGTCTTTGTATGCAGGGCTATTGAAAGCCTGGTACATGAGGGACGGCAACTGAGGGATATAGCTGTTCTATTTAGGGCAGCCTATCATTCATTTGAATTGGAACTTGAACTTGCACGTCGCACTATTCCCTTTGCTAAATATGGGGGATTCAAGTTCATGGAGTCTGCACATATCAAAGATCTCCTGGTTCACCTCAGGGTCATTCTTAATAAAGAGGACGTTCTTAGCTGGGGCCGCCTTTTACGGTTAATAAAAAACATTGGTCAAGGAAAGAGTCAGGCAATAATAGACTGGATGAAAAAAGAAGATGTATTACCAGCCAGGGTGGATGAATGGCCAGGGGCCAATAAGGAAAAAGGGGGGCTGGTTGCGTTGGCCAAACTTATGAGTGCTCTTTCCAAACGAAACTTGAGACCTGAGAAAACGGTAGAGTTCGCCATTGAATATTACAGTCCCCTCTTGGCGGAAAGATTCGATGATTTCCCAAGAAGGCAGCAGGAGTTAGAGCAGTTAATTTCAATGGCAAGCAGGTATAGAAGCCTGAGGGCATTTTTGGATGACCTCTCCCTTGAACCTCCGGCAAGCCCAGTGGACGTTCGGCCTTTAGATAAAACGGATTATCTAACCCTCTCCACCATACATTCGGCTAAAGGTCTTGAATGGGGAGTAGTTTTCATCATCTGGCTCGTTGATGGACGCTTTCCCCCTGGGAGGTCGTTCACAAATACAGAGAGCCTTGAGGAAGAGCTCAGGTTGTTATATGTTGCAGCCACGAGGGCAAAAGATAAACTTGTCATGGTCTACCCGGGGCAGGAGGCAATGTATAATTCTGGAGGATGGAAGGGCAATTACAGCGGGGGGCTTTCATCATTTATTAGCGCCCTGCCGCAAGATGTTATCGAGCACCGCTCCTTCGTGTCATCCAATGTCTCGCCTGATGACCCGATGCTAGGATCAACACCTTTTGCTGG
>JABXJY010000336.1 GCA_013375385.1 Desulfobacterales bacterium | reverse complement strand
ATGAGCTTGTGGAGCGCAAGCCGACCGGCCCCGGCACTCCCAGCCCGCAGCAGAGCGACCTTTTCGAGCAGTACACCAGGGTGCTGCAAGCCCTGGCACGCCAAGTCACATTGGTGTTGGTGGTGGATGACTTGCAGTGGGCGGACCTGGGCTCGATCAGCTTGCTCTTCCACCTGGGCCGGCAGTTGGCAGGCAGCCGTATCCTGATCGCGGGTGCTTACCGCCCGGAAGAAGTCGCATTGGGAAGGGATGGGGCACGGCATCCCCTGGAGCCCGTGGTCAACGAGTTTCAGCGCGACTTTGGCGACATCGCGGTGAACGTGGATCAGGCCGAAAGCCGGGACTTTATAGAGGCCTTTCTGGACAGCGAGCCCAACCGGCTGGGAGTCGCGTTCCGGGAGATGCTCTACCGGCAAACCCGCGGCCATCCCCTGTTCACTATTGAATTGCTACGAGGCCTGCAGGAGCGGGGGGATTTGGTCCAGGACCCAGAGGGCCGCTGGGTCGAGGGACCGGCATTGGATTGGGAGACGCTGCCAGCGCGGGTGGAGGCGGTGATCGCGGAGCGCATCGGCCGACTGCCACAGGCGCTGCCCAGAGCGCTGGCCGTGGCCAGCGTGGAGGGCGAAGATTTCACTGCCGAGGTGGTGGCCCGAGCCCTGGGAACCGACGAGAGGAAGATGGTGCAGCGCTTGAGCAGCGAGTTGGACCGAAGGCATCGCCTGGTACGCGCGCAGGCTATCGAGCGTCTAGGGTCGCGGCGGGTATCCCGCTACCGATTCAGGAATTATCTGTTCCAGAAGTATCTGTACGACAACCTGGACGAAGTGGAACGGGCGTATCTCCACGAGGATGTGGGGAACGTGCTGGAGGAATTGTATGGAGACCAGGCGAGCGAGATCGCCGTGCAGTTGGCGTGGCACTTCCAGGAGGCGGGGATAGCGGAGAAGGCGATACACTATCTGCGCCAGGCCGGGGAAAGGGCCGTGCAACTGTCCGCCTATCAGGAGGGGGTCGCTCACCTGACCAGAGGGCTGGCATTGCTCATGGCCCTGCCGGACTCCCCCAAGCGCGCTCAGCAAGAACTCGCACTGCAACTGGCCCTCGGCATGGCTTGGCAAGGCACCAAGGGCACACCAGCCCCAGAAGTGGAAAAAGCCTACACCAGGGCCCGCGAGCTGTGCCAGCAGATGGGGGAGACGTCTCAGTTGTGCCGGGTAGTGGGTGAGCTGTCGGTCTTTTACTATGTGCGGGCCGAGCATCAGAGGGCGCGTGAGCTTGCAGAAGAGGCGCTCAGCCTGGCTCAGCGGGCCGAGGACCCGCTGCTCGTGGCGCTGGGCCACTGGTATCTGGGATTTATCTTGTTCTGTCTCGGAGAATACGCGACGGCCCAATCCCACCTCGAGCAAATGATTGCCTTCTATGAACCTCAACAGCATCACCAACCGTTCGTGTTCCTGCGTGGGGTGGATGCAGGGCTCAGCGCCCTGGCCTATGCGGCTTGCTGCACGTGGTGTCTGGGTTATCCCGATCAGGCCCTGAGCCGCAGCCAGCAGGCGCTGGCCATGGCTCGAGAGCTGGGCCACCCCTTTTCGCTGGCCGATGTCCTCTGCTATGCTGGCTGCCTGTTCAATGCGATGCGCCGGGATGCACAGGCGCTCAAGGACAATGCTGAGGAGCTGCTGCGATTATCGAATGAAAAGGTTCCGGCGTGGATGGGGGCCGGAACCCGCTATCGAGGCGAGGCGCTGGCCATGCTGGGACAGGTCCAGGAGGGGATCGCGCAAATGCGTGAGGGCATGGCGGCTAGCCAGTCTATACGCGTACGGTTGAACTTGTCAGGATCACTTGGCTCCCTGGCCGAGGCGCAGGCAAAGGCAGGCCACCCAGGAGAAGGACTGACCACACTGGCCCAGGCACTGACTCTGGTGGAACAGACGGACGAGCGCCACTGGGAAGCAGAGCTTTACCGCCTGCGGGCAGAACTGCTGCTCATGCAGGGCGATGATGCTGAAGCGGAAGCCAGCTTCCACAGGGCGATTGAGGTGGCCCGCCGCCAGAGCGCCAAGTCCTGGGAGCTGCGGGCGACGGTGAGCCTGTGTCGCCTGTGGCGGAAACAGGGTAGGGTTGACGAGGCGCGGCAGATGCTTGCAGAGATTTATGGTTGGTTCACCGAAGGGTTTGACACGCCTGATTTGCAAGAGGCCAGGACGCTGCTCGAAAAACTCTCACGCAATTGAT
>JABXJY010000082.1 GCA_013375385.1 Desulfobacterales bacterium | reverse complement strand
CCTGTGGATCCTCCCATGGGTTCAAGAATGCCCACCATCTATTGAGCCTGTACGCAGTATGGGATATCAGATAAAAGGCAACAGGGGTTATGAGGCCTAACAGGACAAGGAGTTGCACTAAATTCACTCCACCTACGAAAAGAAGGATCAACATCCACATTCCTATAATTATAGCCGTTCCAAGATCTGGCTGTTGGAGAATAAGGATCATGAAGACAGCTGCCACCAGTAAATGGGGAAGAAGCCCGTGAGAGAAAGTCCCCATGTACTCAACGTTTTTGCTCATGCTGTAGGCCACGAAAATGGCCAGCGACAACTTGGCTGCCTCTGATGGCTGGATTGAGATGAGGCCTAATCTGAACCACCGCTGGGCACCCCCCACTTTAACTCCAAGCCCCGGGACAAGCAGTAAGATCAACAGAATCAAACTCGATCCCAGAAAAAAGTAGACCAGTCTTCTATAGAAAAGGTAGTTGATATTCTTTGCCAAGATCATAAGCAGGATACCAAAAAGACAGAATACAGCCTGCCTTCTAAGAAAGTAATAGTGATCTCCGTGCCTCTCTTCCGCAAGGATTGAACTGGCACTATAGACTGCAACCAATCCAATACCAATCAACAGTAGAACAGCGATGAGGATAACAGGATCATAGTCATAATGATGTCTTTCCTTAGGCACCATCTCTCAACCTTTTTACCGCCTCCCTAAAGACCGCTCCCCTGTGCTTAAAATCCCTGAACATGTCAAAACTCGAACAGGCAGGGGCAAGAAGAACCACGTCTCCTTCCTGGGCCTGATCAAATGCAAGAGATACTGCATTATGCATATCGGTTGCTTGAGCCCATGGTACTCTGCTGCCAAATGCCTCTGCCAGAAGGCAACTTGCCTCCCCCAAAAAAACAGCCCCCTTTACCCTGCCAGATGCTGCCTCAACAAGCGGAAGATAATCGCTGCCCTTATGCCTGCCCCCGGCGATTAATACAACTGGTCCTGTAAAGCTGGTAATAGCCTTTATTGCCGCATCTATGTTGGTGGCCTTTGAATCGTTGTAAAAGGCTACCCCTCTTACGGTGTCCACGAGCTCAGTCCTGTGGGGCAGACCCTTAAAGTGCTCAATTGCCTCCCGTATAGCAGGAGGAGATATCTTGAGGGCCAAACATGTCAGGGTTGCGGCCATCATATTTGCCCTGTTGTGGTTTCCAGGAAGTGAAAACCTGTCCAGATTTAGGGTAATCATCTTCTCGCCGGGGAGTTTGGCCTGTATCTGTCCATTATCCAGGAATGCGTGCCGTCCTGGTTTACTTTTCAATCCATACCGATATACAGTAGGTCCATTTTTGTGCTGAAACTTTCTCAGTAAGGGATCATCATCACTTAAGATGAGGATCTGCCCTGGCCCCTGGTTTGCAGAGATCCTTTCTTTGGATCTTGCATAGGAGCAATAGTCCGCATACCTGTCGAGATGATCAGGGCTTACATTGAGGATCAGGGCCACAAGAGGGGAAAAGGTTTGGGTGGTATCAAGTTGAAAGCTGCTTACCTCTAACACCACATAATCGGCTCTCTGTTCTCCTCCAACGTAATTGGTGAGGGGACGGCCGATATTTCCACCAACAAAGACACTTTTTCCTCCCTTCAGGAGGATATCACCTATTAGATTTACCACCGTTGACTTCCCGTTTGTTCCGGTTACAGCAATACATGAGGTTTTTAAAAATCTACTGGCAAGCTCTATCTCCCCTATTATAGGTATCCCCTTTTCCCTGGCCTCAACGAGTGGTCTGACATCAAGAGGAACACCAGGACTGACAACAACTAAATCCGCCCCTGTAAAGGTCTTCACCCTGTGTCCACCAAGCTCAAGTTTAATGCCTGATCTTAAGAGATCATCTAACACCCCGTTATCTAAATCTAAATCGGAGCCTGTCTGTTTCTCGCTAATAGTTACGTGAGAGCCTTGCTTAACAAGCCAGCGGGCTGCTGCCAGGCCACTCTCACCCAGCCCTACAACCAGAGCCTCCTTATTTTCAATTTTCAATTGACCATTGACAACTATCAATCAACTACCTCAACTTGAGGGTACTCATTGAAAACAGGGCCAGCATAATCGCAATAATCCAGAACCGAATGGTCACCTTTGGCTCTGGCCATCCCTTCAGTTCAAAATGGTGATGTAGTGGGGCCATCCTGAATACACGTCTACCACCGGTTATCTTGAAGAAGGCAACCTGCAAGATTACTGACAGGGCCTCAACCACAAAAATGCCACCAACAAGGATAAGGGTTATTTCCTGCTTGCTGACTAAAGCTATCATCCCGAGGGCAGCACCCAGGGAGAGGGAGCCCGCATCGCCCATAAATACCTGAGCAGGATAGGTGTTGTACCATAAAAACCCCATACCTGCCCCCACCACAGCCCCGCAAATCACAGAGAGTTCTCCTGCGCCACTTACATATGGAATCTGGAGGTACTGGGCAATCCTTATATGTCCGGCAAGATAAGAAAATACCAGATAGCTCAAGAATGCGATAATGATCGGTCCTATGGCCAGACCATCCAATCCGTCGGTCAGGTTAACTGCATTGGATGCACCTACCACAACCAGAATAACCAGGATGATGTAACCCATCCCAAGGTCGGGCAAGACATTCTTAAAAAAGGGGAAACTGAGCCTGGAATCAAAATTGTTGTAATGGTACAGTATTATTCCAACAAGAAAGGCAATCCCGACCTGCATGGAGAATTTGCTCCATACCCTTAGTCCCTTACTGCTCTTTCGTATCACTTTGAGATAATCATCCACAAAGCCAATACCACCAAAGAGGATGGTAACAAGCAAGACCAGCCAGATATATACATTCTTCGGCTCAGCCCAAAGAAGGGAAGACACAAGGATCGAAACCAACAGAAAAGATCCTCCCATGGTGGGGGTTCCCACCTTATTCTTGTGGTTTGGGGGCCCGTCATCTCTGACATATTGCCCAATCTGAAGTCTCTTGAGCCTTGGAATGATCCAGTATCCAAGAACCAATGAAATAACAAGGGCGGTCAGGGTTGCATAGATAGTCCTGAAGGTTATGTATCTGAACACATTCAGAAAGGAGTAATCGGTATGAAACATATAGATCAACTTGTAGAGCATTCTTCTATCCCTTACTTACTCCAAAATACCCTTTGATATCCTCAACTACCTTATCCAAGGCCACCTTTCTTGAACCCTTCAGGAAAACAATGTCACCCTCTCTCACATTCGCCTTTATCGCGTGGATCATATCAGTGTGAGTGGTTGCGAGGTGTGTCTGTGTCATATCCATACTCCCTCTACACGCCCCCTCGATAACCTGCCGGCCATGTTCACCTAAGACGACCAGGTACCTGGCTCCCATACCGGCTATCAGCTGACCTGCATCAAAATGGTATTTTGATGTCTCCTTACCCAATTCCATCATCTCTCCAAGCCCTACCACGAGACCCTGCCTTTCCACAAGCAGCTCCTTAATAGTCTGTAGGGCAGCACTGAGAGAGGATGGATTGGAATTATAGGTATCGTCAATGACCTGTATTCCACCTTTCAAACCTATTATCTGAAAGCGGCCTTTGAGTGGCCTGAAATCCTCTAAACCCTGGGCAATCAGTTCTTTTGATGTAGATGAACACACAGCGATAGCCGCTCCACCCAATGCATTGAAGACATTATGAATACCAGGCAGATTTATTTTTGCCCGTATCCTCTCGTTATTGATGTAGATATTGAAGGCCTGGGTGCACACTCCGATTCTTTTTATGTTTCCAGCCCTCACCTGATTCTTCTTACCCAACCCAAAGGTCACGATTGGCCCCCGAAATGTTGAAGCCAGCCCCACAGTTGATTCATCATCTCCGTTCAGGATTGCAGTCGACTCCTCAGACATCACCTGTAAGAGCTCGCCTTTGGCCTTAAGCACCCCCTGCAAATCACCCAGGCCCTCTAAATGGGCTCGTGCTACATTGGTTATCACCCCTATATCAGGCTCAGCAATCTGGGTCAGTCTCGCAATCTCACCGGCCCTGTTCATTCCCATCTCCAAAACGGCTATCTCATGATCCTCTTCTAACGATAAGACCGTCAACGGTAAGCCAATGAGGTTATTGAAATTGCCAGGGCTCTTCATTGTATTTGCCTTGAGAGAGAGAATCGAGGCGGCCATCTCCTTTGTTGTGCTTTTGCCATTGCTCCCGGTTATAGCAATTACCCTGCCTCCCCATTGCTTTCGCCACCACATGGCCAAATCACCCAGGGCCTCGAGGGTGGATGAGACGGTAATTACAGCGAGGTTGTTATCTGTAAGTTCCTGA
Organism: Desulfobacterales bacterium; assembly: GCA_013375385.1. Lineage (GTDB taxonomy): Bacteria > Desulfobacterota > DSM-4660 > Desulfatiglandales > B25-G16 > JABXJZ01. Next base: position 5,489 of record JABXJY010000082.1, on the reverse strand, counting down.
GGTATAGCGGTGTCAGATTCCACAATCACGCCGGTAGCTCCGGCATCAACTGCCTCAGACAAGAAACTATGACCATCGTATCTCTCACCCCTGAGGGCCAGAAACATGTGGCCAGGGGCCATTCTTCTCGAATCGGTTGAAAGACCTCTCACGAATCTTTCTGGAGAGCCAGATATCTGCCTTCCACCTAATGCTGAAACTACCTCCTTAACGGCTATTTTTCCCCACTGTGCTCCCATGCTCCTACAGTCTGCTGTGTCTATTGTGTTTGTTGCGTTTGTTGCGTTAGCCTTGGCCACACAATATGGCATCTGGTATCTCAAATCCCAAATCACACATCTTTAACTTTAGGCACTTTACTTCACTTTAGGCACTTCTTGTTGTTATGTTGGCTGCCAGGGCCGCCTCCTCTACATCATCAAAGTGTCTCTTTCTGTTTCCAACAATCTGATAGTCTTCATGCCCTTTGCCAGCGATCAATACAATATCTTCTCTTTTAGCCATATTGATAGCGGTACGGATAGCCATCCTCCTGTCCAAAATAATCTCATAGCCCCTCTCCTTGTTTGAGCGACCCAATGTAATCCTCTTTAACCCTGATCCTTTCATACCGAGCTCAACACTGTCGGCAATCTCTGCCGGATCCTCCCCCCTCGGGTTGTCTGAGGTAATTATGGCAAGATCACTATAGTTCCCTGCAACCCTACCCATGTCTGGTCTTTTGCCCCTGTCCCTGTCACCTCCACATCCAAAAACAGTAATCAACTTTCCTGTAGTAACGCGTCTCAATGTTTGAAGCACCTTTTCCAGGGCGTCAGGGGTGTGGGCATAATCAACGTACACGGAAAGTCCTCTCATGTTCTCTACAGGCTGAAGTCTGCCAGGGACATTGGTAAGCCTCTCTACGCCCCTCGCGATAATCTCCAGGTCTGTATTGAGACTAAAGGCAGTGGCTGCAGCCCCCAGTATGTTATAGATATTTATATGGCCCAAAAGGGGAGAGGTAATAGGTATATCCCCGGAAGGGGTAACCAATCTAAAACGTACACCACGCTGGCGGGTCTCAATATCGGTAGCCCTTACCAGACAGTCGCCCTCAAGGCCATAACTCACAACAGGAACCTTTGTTATTCTCTCTAACACCTTACCCTTTGGATCATCCATATTGATTACGGCCTTTACCTGATCTCCGTTTCGATCCTCTCCCAGTGAATGAAAGAGTAGAGATTTTGCCTTGAAATACTCTTCCATGGTTGAGTGGTATTCGAGATGGTCTCTGGAAAAGTTCGTAAATATCACCCTTGACCAATTCAATCCCCTTGTTCTCCCCTGTTCAAGAGAATGGGAGGAGACCTCTGCTATGACATGGGTGACACCAGCATCCCTCATTTCACGCATAATCCTCATCAAATCAGCGGATTCAGGTGTGGTTAATGATGCCCTCAGAGATTTTCCTTTAAATCGGTAACTGACGCTCCCAATAACCCCAACCTTCCTGCCCGCCTCTTTCAATATCGACTCCAGCAGGTAGCTTGTCGTTGTCTTCCCGTTAGTACCGGTAATACCAATTAAGGTCATATGCTTGGCAGGATAACGGTAAAAGCGGGCAGCCAGCTCAGAAAGGGCAGCCCTTGTATCAGGTAACCTGACAATAGTTGCACCCCTGAAAACACTTTCAACATCTTCCACTACTAATGCATGGGCACCCCTCTGAACCGCTTGGGCCAGATACCGGTGTCCATCTTGACTGCTCCCCCTGACAGCAACAAAGAGGTCACCCTTTTTGACAGCTCGAGAATCGCAGGTTATCCCTTTGACATCAATATTTCCCTCTCCGTGTAGCTCCAGGACACTGAGCCCCTTCAAAAGGTAATCGAGTCTCATGCTCGTTGCTCGTTACTGGCTGCTCGTTACTCGTTGATTCTTTCTGTTGTCTGCCTACTGCTTACTGCCTACTATTTCTCCCTCAACATGGTGGTCTAAATGTGACAGTGAGCAACCTGTGTTTTCCTAAAGGTGTACCAGATGCTGGACTTTGTTCCACAGCCAGCCCGCTTCCCTTAACAATCACCTTTAACCCCAATCGTTTTGTTTTTTTTAGCACCTCTCTTACCCCAAGTCCTCTTACGTCAGGTATTGTTCCAGGAAAATCAGGATTAAGGACTACTATTTCCTCATCTCTTTCTGTAGGGTAGGAAGCATTTCGCCGACCTGCCGGCTCGTGCCCCAGGCCGCCTCTCTCTGCCTGCCCTCCATCGCTCAGGCGAGGCGGGCGGGCTTGGCTGGCGGGCGAGCTCGCAGTGGCAGGCGGGAATGATGGCGTTACATTGAGGTGGTTAAGTGTCCAGCGACCGACATCACTAAAAACAGGGGCTGCAACAATTCCTCCGTATGGTTTCCCTTGTGGCTCATCAAGGGCTACCAAGATCACTATGGAAGGTGAATCTGAAGGGGCAAAGCCACCAAAAAAGGCCACACATTTTTTGTCGGAATAGCTTCTCTTAATCGGATCGACCTTTTGTGCCGTACCTGTCTTACCGGCAACCGGATATCCCTCTATTGCAGCTCCAGGGGCTGTTCCGCCTTTTCTGACTACGCCCTCAAGTATTCGCCTTACCTCTTGTGCCGTCTCAGATGTTATGATATCTCTTCTCACTACGGGATAAGACTCCTTTATTGCTTCCCCCCCCTGATCAACAATTGATTTTACCAGATAGGGCTTCATGAGATGTCCACCGTTGGCTATCGCCCCAAAGGCCACGGCCAACTGAAGAGGAGAAGCCGATATACCCTGACCAAAATAGAGGGTATTTTGACCAAGAAGGCTGGTATCCCCGACAGACTTCAGGGTTCCCTTCCTTTCACCCGGAAGATCTATCCCTGTCCGCTCACCAAAACCAAATCTCTGTAAATAGTAATGGAAGCGTTTTGCCCCGAGCCTCTGACCAATCTTTATCGCTCCTATGTTACTGGAGAATCTAATTATTTCCCTGACGGGCAACACCCCAAAGGGCCTGCTATCATGTATAATGTAATTGCCAATGGCATACTCCCCCCTTTCGCAGTCAAGAACTGTTTCCGGGGTAATTACACCATCTTCCAGGGCAGCCGCCAAAAGAAATGCCTTCAGGGTAGATCCAGGTTCAAAGCAGTCAGTAACTGCCCTATTCCTCCATTCATATGGTCTAGAATGCCAAAAGATATTGGGGTTAAATTCTGGCACCACTGCCATAGCCAAGATCTCGCCTGTCCGGGGCCTCATCACTATGCACACACCACTCCTTGCCCCCGATCTTTCCACAGCCTTCCTCAGTGTTCTTTGAGCCTTATAACTGATGTCCTTATCCAGTGTTAAAATGAGATCATATGGATCATGCTCCTCCATCCTTGTCCCGTCAAAAACAAGGGTCCTGCCAAGGGCATCATGAATTCTGTTAACCCTTATCTGTTGCCCCTCTAGATACCAATTATAGTGGAGCTCTATGCCCTCAAGGCCTTTATTGTCCTGGCTTGCAAATCCTATTATATGAGCACCTGTATCCATGGAGGGATAGTAACGTCTGCTCTCCCTGGTTAACTCTATTCCTGCCAGGTTAAGCTCTCTAACTCTCTTGATCTCCTCTGGAGTTACCTTCCTCTTGATCCATACAAAGGAGCGAGAACTCTGCAATTTTTTCACTACATCCCTTTTATCTATGTCGAGGGCCCTGGCAATAAGAGCCGCTGTCCTCGTCTTATCCTTTACCCTCTTTGGATACGAGTATACTGAGCCTACCTCAATACTGACCGCCAGCTCCTTGCCATTTCTGTCGAAAATGGTTCCTCTCTGGGTGGTAAAGGTCAGCCTTCCTGTATAGCCCTCCTTGGCCAAGGATGAAAGTCTACTCCCTTCAAGGATCTGAAGTTGATATGCCCTCAAAAAAATGACACCGAGAACAAGGAGAAAGCAGATCCCCGTTACATAGATCCTGATTCTTATCCACCTTTTATCCTTAATCCTCATGGCAAAAACACTACCTGTTCAGGCAAGGGGTGTGTTAGACCAAATTCTCTAACCGCCCTATCTTCTAAAAACTCCGGGGATTTTAAAAAGGCTATCTCTAACTTCAACCTGCGGTTGTATTCCTCAATCTGTACTATCTCTCTTTTAATTTGGCTCAATGTGTACCCTATCTGGGTCCTTTTGAAATTCACCCATACATGAGAGATTCCTGCCGATAAAAAGAGAAAAAGCATAACTGCAAGAAAATGGAATAATCTTGTAGATACCCTTTTCCCTTTTTTCACCTCAAATCCTTTCCGCTACCCTCATCATAGCGCTCCTGGATCTTGGGTTGAGATCCACCTCATCCTGGCAAGGCCTAAGCCCCGTCTTACGTAGGGCCTTCATGAGGAGAGGCCTCGCCTCAGGAAAAACTGGAAGCTTTCGAGGATACATCTCACCTCTCTCCCAGCGGTGAACGGCCTGCTTAACAAGTCTATCCTCCAATGAATGATACGATATCACCACAAGCCTTCCTCCCCTGACAAGCAATTGAGGAACCTTCTCCAGAAAATCAGCTAAATCCTGTAGCTCGCTGTTAACGGCTATCCTCAGGGCCTGGAAAGTCTTGGTGGCTGGATGTCTCTTCCGAGGATGATATTTAGCAGGGATAGCAGTTTCAATGAGCAGGGCTAATTGCCTGGTTGAGGTTATGGGCTCTGTTCGCCTTTCCTCCACTATAGCCCGGGCAATCAATTTGGCCCATCTTTCCTCAGCATAATTCCACAGGAGCCCCTGCAGGCTTTCCATGGAACTATTGTTGACCAATTCACGTGCGGTTATATTCCTGTCTTGGTCCATTCTCATATCCAAAGGCTCATCCTTAAGGAAACTAAAACCTCTGCCGGACGACTCGAGCTGATATGATGAAACACCAAGATCTAAAAGAATGCCGTTTACCTCATCAATTCCGATCCCCTTCAGTACCTCATCTAAATCAAGGTAGCTTTCCTTGATTATCTTGACCTTGTCTCCAAAAGCAGAAAGTCTTTTCCCGGCTAATCTTATTGATGATCTATCAACATCCAGGCAAATCAGCTCTCCCTTGGGTGCTATCCTTTTACCTATCTCCAGGCTATGGCCCCCGGTGCCAACCGTGCCATCTACATATATCCCATCAGGTGTGGTTATCAGATACCTAATGACCTCATCAACCATTACCGGTTGATGAGCAACGACCATCTTCTCCCCCCTGTCATATGCCAAGATCGGAAAGAGATTGGCTTATCTTTGGAAAAGTCCTCTTGGCCCTTTCAAACTCTTCCTCCCATCTGGCCTTATCCCAGATTTCGAACCTGGTTAGATGGCCGACTAAAACTACCTCCCTCTTTAATCCAGCCAACTCTCTCAGATCTGAAGGGACCAGAATCCGGCCCTGCTTCAAGGGACACTCTATGGCACCGGATATGAAATACCGGATATAGATGTTGGACGCAGAATCAAAGAG
>JABXJY010000335.1 GCA_013375385.1 Desulfobacterales bacterium | reverse complement strand
ATCTTATGGCTCTGCGCCTGTCCAGGCTATTTGGAACGTCTCCAGAACTGTGGCTGAACGGTCAATTAGTCTGGGATGTGTGGCACGCTATGCGGGGAAAAAATGCTTACAAGTTGGAAGCAATTGAACCAGTGGCCACATCCGTCTGAAAGTGTCTGCGATCAGACAGAGATTGATGCTGAATTTGCTGATATGGATAGATCATTCTCTTGATAATTCTTTCATCGATATCCAAAGTGGTTTGCCTAAGCAATCGCTCTCCTTAAGTTAGCTAGCTCTGCAGTTATTCTCATGAAAAGAACATAGCGTATCTTCGTTTCTCCTCCGCACCATGGGCTGAGAAGAAATGCATTTTGTGAAGGAGACGTTTGAGGGCAACTATATCGCTTCTCTAGGCCCCATGGTGGATGCTTTTGAGCGGGAGTTTGCCGAAAAGGTGGGGATTCCTTATGCGGTGGCTGTGTCCAGCGGGACAGCGGCCATGCCCCGGTTAAATACGCTTCGCTGTCCTTCGGAATTTAACTGGGTAAACCCCGGTTAAATAGGCTGCGCCCCAGAGGAATAAGCTTCACATTCCACGGGTTAAAAATTGAACGGGGCAAACAGGGCAAGCAGATTGACGCAGATTTAAAGGCAAAAAAGAATCCGCAGATTTCGCAGATTACGCAGAATGAAAAAGATGAGAAAATCTTATACAGAGGACGTTATGTCGAGCCAGATAGGATTTCTTCAGATGATGCGGATACGAGCCATAAGGTAATTTATTGTGTAGCTACCCTTAAATAGAGCCACAGACCCACACAGACGGACATGGACATTTAGATTCGGAAAATAAATCAATGAAGATGCAATGGATAAAGGAACAGGTAGAGAAGGGAAATTATCAGCTCAAACTCCATGCAGTGGAGAGAGCTTCTATTCGAGGGATTGATCCGCTTGAGTTCAAAGAGGCGCTTTTGAACGGAGAGATTATAGAGGATTACCCAGAGGATAAGAGAGGGCATAGCTGTCTTGTTTATGGAAAGACTCGGATCGGAAGAGATATTCATGTCCTATGTGGTATGGCCTATGATATACTATGGATAATTACGGTATACGAACCGGATCCTGCAGAATGGGTTAACCCAAAGAAGAGGAGGGTAGTTAAATGAGATGCTTTGAGTGTGGAGGTGAGGTCATTCAAACACTCAGCTCTGTTAGAATGACAAAAAAGGACGGTAGCCTGATAATTTTTAAGGGTATTCCTTTAAGTCAATGCCATCAATGTGGAGAGCAATATATCCCAGGGAAATGGGCCGAAAAAATAGGGGAACTGATGAGAAAGGAAGAAACGTTAGTTCCCCGGGAGATTATTTCAGTGCCTGTAATTGTCCTGGATTGATAAAGGTACTACCCCTGGATTGTGGTCAAAACCTTGGACGACAGGATATTGTTGTGGATGCCGAAAATCGTTTAATGGCTTTTGATATGACGGGCAGGCTCAGATTACCCCAGTACGATCTTCCGGACCTACGGGGCAGGCGCAGATTAATGCAGATTAATAACCTCACGCCCCGGTTAAATAAGTGCAAAAGAAATTTAACTGGGTAAACAAAGGCGCAAAGGCACAAATAGGACGAAGGGCAGGAATGCTATTAGCTGGGAGAAAAAGCGACTGAGAGATTGAAATGAAAATACAGGAAATCCTCAAACAACCTGAAGGCAAGTCCTTGGAATTTAAGCGTGACATTTCCTCAATCAAGCCAATTCTTAAAACCCTGGTAGCCTTTGCCAACACAGCAGGAGGCATTCTTCTTATTGGGCGCGAAAATGACGGAACTGTCTATGGTGTACCGGAAGTGCTCCAGGCGGAAGAAGGTCTGACCAATGCCATTGCCGGCAGTATTCATCCTGCGCTGATGCCTGAGATTGAAATATATTCCCATAATGATAAACCGTTGTTGGTACTGCGTGTTTTTCACTGGAAAGGCCCCTTTTATTTAAAGGCCGATGGCCCGGTAAAGGGAGTGTATGTTCGCCTCGGTTCTACCAATCGTCAGGCTGGCCCTGAAATACTGGCTGAATTGCAACGTTCGATGCAAAATCGGTCTTTTGACCAGTTGCCTTGTCATGATCTATCAATAAAAGCTTTGGATATCGAAAGAGTACAGCGTGTCCTCACCGTTACAGGTCGGCAAATCAATGTGAAAAAGCTGGGGTCTTTGGGACTGCTTGTTCCGCATGCCGGGGGCCTTTCGGTGTCTAATGGCGGGTTGAT
>JABXJY010000081.1 GCA_013375385.1 Desulfobacterales bacterium | reverse complement strand
AGAAATGAGTCAACTTGGCAAGAGATATCGTTGTGAGGAATGCGGTACTGAAATACTCTGTACCAAAGCCGGAGAAGGCAATCCAGTATGTTGTGAGAAGGAAATGGAGGTTCAGGAGCCCAGACCTCTACCGTCGTCCGATTAGCATACAGGGTTAACCTCTTCTTAACGGTGATGCCCACCATGGCGACGGCACCTGGGAGTTGTTTGAAAATGATCCCACTGTGCTCTATATCTGCTTTTGTTCTGGCAGTCTTCGAGAAAAAAATCGAAGGGATTACGCCAACCTCCTCATTCCACAAATCATTACAATACTGCTCCATTAGTACGCCACAGAATCATTCCATGATGTTTAGTCTCGAAAAAGAGGCCCTGGTTGCCTCGGGAATGAAGGAAGATGATCGGATTGCTGACTATATGAGCAAACTCGGTCACTTGCATCAGCAATCTATCCGCGAAATTAGACCCGCACATGACCCCTTGACCAGGGCACAGGCACTTTTCGATTGGCTCTGGATGAAGAAACCAGGCCGGTATAGACCTCATGGTCACTACAGGCTACATGAGGCAATAGACTCCCAGTTAAGCGGAGGTAGCGAAACAGTAGGAAACTGTCTGGGCCTGACGCTTCTCTACAATTGTCTTCTTCGAAGAGCGGGCATAGATGCAGAGGCATTATACCTGGAAAGTGCCTTTGGAAGAGGCCCCCACGTGCTGACCATACTCAGAGAAAAAGAATCCGTGATAGATATCGAAAATATCTTGCCCGATGGATTCGATTATAAGGGACATCTCAACGATCCATCCAGGACAGGGTGGGGCGATAGAGAGCTGATAGCCGATATCCACCAGAGCCAGGGCAACGAGTTTTATGAAAAAGGAGATTATATGGAGGCCTTAAGGAGCTATGACAGGGCCATAGACCTGAACCCTAGATATGAGCGGGCTCGCCTTAACAGGGCTATCGTGCTGGACAGGATGGGGGAGGTGCATTGGTGAAAAGAACACGGGTTTGCGATCTGTTACAGATCAGATATCCTATCATTCAGGGGGGTATGCTTTGGCTTGCAAATGCTGAACTCGCCGCAGCAGTTTCCAATACCGGCGCACTGGGTATCATCAGTCCCTTGGCTGGAATGGAGAGACACGGGGATTCTTCAGAAAACCTGAGGTTTCAAATCGCGAAGGCAAGGGAGCTGACGGAAAAACCATTCGGTGTCAACATCCCTCTGGATCTAGGAGAGAGCGGAACCCTCATAGACATTATCCTGAAAGAAGAGGTCACAGTGGTGGTTACCGCTGCAGGAAATCCTGCTCACTACACCGAACTGCTGCGCCAAAACGGGGCTACAGTTATGCATGTTGTGAGTTCTGTTAGGCAGGCACAGACCGCAGAGTCCTGCAACGTGGATGCCGTAATCGTTGAAGGATTTGAGGCCGCAGGCCATACCGGGTTTGATGAATTGCCATTGTTTGCACTGATCCCCCAAGTGGCTGACACTATCTCTATACCGGTCATCGCGGCCGGTGGTATCGTGGATGCAAGGGGGCTTGTTGCAGCCTTTTCACTTGGCGCTGAGGGTGTGCAGTTGGGAACCCGATTCGTTGCTGTTGAGGAAAATATTGCCAACATACGATACAAGCAGGCCATTGTGGAGGCTAAAGACACGGACACGGTGATAACATGCCGCAGGCTATTGCCGACAAGAAGCCTGAAGACAGAGTTTTCTCGAAAGTTGCTAGAAGTGGAAGAATCAGGCGCCTCTGCCAGTGATATCCGTGATTTTCTTGGCTATAGTCGGGCAAGAAAAGGTCAGTTGGAAGGGGATTTGACGAATGGTGAGGCATACTGTGGGGCATCGGCTGGTTTGATAAAGGAAATAGCTCCTGTGGCCTTGGTGGTTCAAAGGTTGGTAGAGGGATACGAGGAGGTCATCAAAAGACTTGTTTGAGTTGGCAAAGGCGGGCACGACACTCTGGTGATGTGAGATGGTATTGAGGAGCTGAAAAGTGAACGTTACGTCCGAGGGTGACAGTCTTCTGGGGGAGATTCGGGTACTGGATCTGGCTGATGAGAAGGCTAGCTTTTGCTCAAAACTCCTGGCTGATATGGGGGCATGCGTCATTAAGGTAGAAAAGCCAGGTGGGGACGAATCTCGAGCCATAGGGCCCTTCCTGAGAAATTCGCCACATCCAGACAGAAGCCTCTTTTTCTACTATAACAACACCAACAAGCTCGGCATAACCCTTAATCTGGAAAACAGCGATGGCAGAGAGGTCTTTTGCAGACTTGTAAGAGGAACTGACATCGTAATAGAGACCTTCCCTCCAGGATACCTCAAGGGGCTCGGATTGGGTTTTGAGGCACTCAGTGAACTGAATCCCAGGCTCATCCTGGTATCGGTCACTGGTTTTGGACAGAGTGGCCCCAGAACGAATCAAAAATCCTGTGACCTGGTGGCCTCAGCTATGGGCGGTCAGATGTATGTTTCTGGTTCTCCCTCGACACCTCCTCTCAAGCCCTTTGGAGAGCAATCATACTATAGCGCCTCTCTTTTTGCTGCCGTCGGCATGCTCCTGGCCCTTCGAAAGAGGAATCAGAGTGGAAAAGGGGAGCATATTGATATCTCTTTACAAGAGGCTGCGACCTCGACGCTGGAGCACGTAATGATCCGTTATTTCTACGATCACATAATACCCGAGAGACAAGGGAGCCTCTCCTGGAATAACGGATTTTGCATCGTGCCTTGTAAAGATGGCTTTATCCTCGTAACCCTTTTCCATCAGTGGGAGACCCTCGTTGAGTGGATGGATGGTGAGGGTATGGCAGATGATCTGATAGATGAGAGATGGAGTGATGAGAAATATCGTCTCCAACACCGGGATCATATCATCGAGGTATTGAAACGATGGACAAAAACCCATACCACCGGGGAGCTCTTTGACTCCGGCCAGCTCATGGGCTTTCCCTGGGCCCCGATTCACTCTCCAAAAGAGGTTTCAGAGAGCCCTCAGCTCGAAGCACGCGATTTCTTCAAAGCCGTTGATCATCCCGAAAATAACATCTCCCTTAAATATCCAGGTGTCCCCTACAGATTCAAATCCTCATTGCTGAAACAGGTGAGGAGGGCGCCTTTGATCGGTGAAGACAATGTTGAAGTTTTTCAGGGCCAATTGGGCCTTACCAGGGAAGAGATACAAAGGCTCTCTTCTTCAGGGGCCATTTGATTGACTATATCATGGATGAGGAAATCCTCAGCGGGTTAAGGGTACTGGATTTTACGAGGGTGTTGGCCGGCCCCTATGCCACAAGGATCCTCGCCGATTTTGGAGCGGAGGTCATCAAGATTCAATCGAAGAAGACGGCACGTGGTGCCGAATCCAATACATCAGGGTACTTTACCACATTTAATCGTAATAAAAGAAGCATTACCCTGGATATGAGTTACCCCGAGGCAAGGGAGATTGCTTTAAAGTTGACGGCAATCAGCGATGTGGTGATCGAAAATTTTTCCCCTCGTGTGATGTCAAACTGGGGGTTGGATTACCAGAAGCTTAAAGAGGCAAGGCCTGATCTCATCATGGTAAGCATGTCAGGTATGGGACAGATTGGCCCCTGGAGAGATTTTGTGGCCTTGGGGCCTACCATTCAGGCACTTTCAGGGCTCACGTACCTCACTTCATTCGACCAAGATTCCCCTATGGGTCTGGGTTTTTCCTATGCAGATACTGTTGTTGGGCTCTATGCCGTAGTAGCTGTTCTGGCAGCCCTGGAGTATCGAGACAGAAAAGGTATGGGGCTCTACATAGATCTCTCGGAATATGAAGCGGTATGCACTCTGATGGGGCCTACATTCCTGGATATACTCGTTAACCGAAACGATGTTATGCCGCAGGGCAATCAATCGGATTACATGCCAGCCGCCCCATACGGATGCTATAGATGTCTGGGAACGGACAGGTGGTGTGTTGTTGCTGTATTTAATGAGATGGAATGGCAGGCCCTTTGTAGGGTCATGGGTAACCCTGGCTGGAGTCAAGAGCAAAGGTTTTCTACCCTGTCAAAACGGAAGAAACACGCAGAGCAATTGGATGAACTACTTGGACAATGGACAGGTAAACGCAGCGCGGAAGAACTGGTAGGGCTCCTCCAAGACGCGGGTGTTCCAGCGGGTGTGGTTCAGAGTGCAGGAGACCTGGCAGGGGATCCTCACCTGAAGGCAAGGGATTATTTCGTTCAAATTGAACATCCAGTCCTGGGTAAGACTATTTCAGATGCATCTCCCATCAAATTCAGCGAAATGAGGCGAGCCGATTGGAAGGCTGCGCCACTGTTGGGTGAGGATAATCAATACGTCTACAGGGAGTTGCTGGGCCTGAAAGAAGGTGAGTTATCCTCATATCTGGAAAAGGGGATTGTTGGTTAACCCGTTTCTGTCCCACATCACTTCCCCGTTGAGGACTGTCATTTCCACCTGAATGTTCTTTATCTCGTGGATGGGAACCTTAGTGGGGTCGGCGCTCAAGACTGCCAGATCAGCCAGTTTCCCGGGTGTGATCGAGCCTTTGACCTTCTCTTCAAAGGTTGTTTTTGCTGCACAGTCTGTATACATCCGCAGTGCGTCCAACGGCGTTATGCCCTCTTTTACCAGGACAGCCTTGCCGGTTTCGCTCCTTCGAGAAATGGCGGAGTAGATTCCAATCAAAGGATTTGCCGGCCCAATGGGACAATCTGAACTGCCAGCCACTTGGACGCCGTTTTCCATAAGTGTCGCTATGGGATACAGGTGCCTCAACTGCAAACGTGGAACCGTGTCAAGGTATCGATCTCCGTTGCAATATAAGAAGGATGGCTGAGTGACGACCATGATCCCCAGAGAACATAACCGCTTTGACAGGGGAGGGGGACATACAGAACAGTGCTCGATCCGATGTCTGTGGTCTGATCGTGGGGACCTTTGCAGGGCACATTCAATGGCAGTGCAGGCGGCTTCGATCGATGTCTCTTCAATTGCATGGATGGCTGCTTGAAAACCAGATTCGTGAATGGTAGACACCAACTCGTTTAACTCCCTCTGGGGTGGATTGAGCCTTCCTGTGGTTTCATCCAGGATTATCTTCACCCCACCGATACGGAGGTAGCTTTCATCGCCCTTGACCGGAGAATCGTTGCTTTGATAATCTCTGAAGCCTTTTACACCAAGCATCATAGAAACCCTGGGTTCAAGGTACCCTTGAGCCTTCCACCGCTCAAACATCTCCCACCGTTCACTATCGTTACGAGACGAAGCATCCTGGATGGATGTAATACCCAGGGAGAGTAACTGGCGATTTGCCAGTTTTATCCCGTGCTCCAATTGATGGCTATCGAGAGGTGGTACCGATTCGGACAAAAAATCGCCCATCCCGTAGAGCAATCCAGTGGGCTCTCCAGTGCTGATGTCCCGCTCAATAAGACCTCCGTCTGGATCTGATGTTTCCCTCGAGATGCCGCTCAACTTCAAGGCTAAGGTGTTTAATACATGGGCATGCCCGGTTCGATGGGTTAGCTTTATCGGATGAGCGGAGGTGGCCAGGTCCAGATCCCAGCGGGTAGGATGGCGTTTCTCCTTCAGGTAGAACTCATTGTACCCTCCACACCTTATCCACCTCCCCGACGGCAGGTTTCGGGACAATTTCCGTATCTTGCTTTGGATGTCGGAAATAGACCGTACATCGTTGTGAGGCCCCACGTTCACGGTCACCAGGGTTTCTGCAAAAGATGAAAGGTGGAGGTGGGCGTCAATAAAACCGGGCACAATTGTTTTGCCCCGGCAGTCGATTATCTTAGGCTTGCCACATGCAAACTTCTTCAACTCCCGGTTCTGCCCAATGCCCAGGACCTTACCGCTACGGATCGACACCACTTGGGCTCGCGGACGAGCGGGATCTAACGTGATGATGTCGGCATTGCTGAGAACAAGGTCTGGAACCGTTGGATCACACATATTTGGCTCATCGTCTTTCAAGGGGGGCAAACCCAGACTGTCTCCACAGTTCTAATCGACTTGAAAAATGCCGAGAAACACAGAGCGGCTTCTACCAGACACTGAGTATTTCTCTATCACATGTGTAATGAAATAGAACGCTTTTTTAGATTTTCAAGCACCGATGGATAGGGTTCTAAATATTCTATCTCCAATTCCTCCGGTCTGATTTCATATCCCTTCAATTCTTGATTGATCTTTCCAATACCTTCGGGTCCGAAGATCTCGTACATGATAGCAGGCCAGGCATTGATCCCCTCTCTAATCATATCCCCCAAGCCTTTCATGGGGAGTGCGAAGAATCTTCTCTCCGATCCGGATATATCCTGAAAGCTCTTATCATCGTAACCCTTGAGAGCAACCCTGACCCCCAGCCTCTCAAACTGAGAAAGCCTTCGAACAAATCCGGGCCCAGAGCCGAGGAGCAGACCATTCGTTTCCAGGATAAAATCGAGCCCTGGATTTGTTTTGTATATATCGTTCAATACTTGATAAAGATGTTCAAAGGACTGCTCGCCAAGGATTGGTTCGGCACCGCTGAGCCGTACCTTGTTGAATCCTTTTCTCTTAACAATAACCAGGAGCCTGTTTGCAACCTCTTGCGGTGAATAATACCTGTCTCTAGTCATTTCTGGGTGTAAATTCCTTCCGTAATTCCAGCAATAGGCACAGAGAAAGGGGCAACCGACAAGGTCGGCAGTTGCTATGCCACCATAGTACCTTGCGGGCCTGAACCTATAGTATTTCCTTGCCAGGCCCTGCATTACGGCTTCTTCAACCTCTCTTGCCCTTTTAATGGGATCAAATGGGAGATCTAGCATTGCAGCACAGAGTCCACGTGCAGATCACGCGGCTTTTCAAAAGGCGATAAAACCTCTGAGAATTTATTTCTGCTACCTATTCATCATAGGTGATAATATACTTTAAGTATAAGAGCAGATATTTGAAATTATTGACGGTTTACTTGGCATTTAAGACAGACATTTCCAGTAGGCCTTCAGGTTTCTTTTAATTTCCTTTACAATCTCTTTCGTGGCATCAAAGGATGGATCCTTTGTAAATCTCGGTGGGATTAGATTTACTTCTTCCATGGTAATCTTGATATCTGCAAAACCGCTCATCCTTCAAGAACTGGGGAAATACTTCGTACCGATCCCCCCTGAAGGAGTGACCTGGCCCAAAGTCACACTCTTTTGGCTCCGCTCTATAAAGAACAGCCAGTGCCATTGTTATCTCCTCTCATAGAGCTTTTGCTTCCTGAACTATCTCTGGCAAAATCTCACCGGTCTTTCCCTGGATCAGGTAGTCTGAAATTCCTTCTTCAGTCAAAGGGGTGGGTCCGGCATTCACCTCGATGATCGTGGTAGCGGGTACCTGTTTAACCAAAAAGAGACCGGATTCCGTTTCGGTTTCTTTTTCGACCGTATGCTTTCTGGCTAAGCGGGGAAGCTGAGCAAATGGATAAACCACCGCCGAGGTGCCGCAAATGAGCATTAAATCGCACCTCCAGGCCTCTTCCTGGCTCTTCCTGGCTGCATCCACGGGGATTGGTTCCCTGAAATGTACTACATCCAGTTTTATCACTCCCTCGCACTTGCACAGGGGCGGAAGTTTTTCCTCTCTTCTGAGTTTTTCCAGATCGATCTCTTTTATGCCAAACCTCGAGCCGCATTGGCTGCATCTCAATTTCAAATAGCTACCATGGTATTCTATGAGATTTCTGGATCCAGCCCTTTCATGCAAGCCATCGACATTTTGTGTGATGACACATTTCAAGATACCCATCTTCTCAAGATCGACCAGGGCGTAGTGACCGGGGTTCGGTTCTACTTTCTCCAAATCCCCCAACAGAGAAGGGCCACGTAGCCTGTCTTCCCAGTATGCCTTTGGGTCTTCCAGGAATTTCCCATAACTCTGATAGGCCCTTGTTTCCGCCTCGGGATCCTTAGTCCAGATTCCAGATGGACCCCTGAAATCCGGGACACCCGATTCAGTTGAAATGCCAGCTCCCGTTAAAGCTATTGCGTATTTTGCATTTTTTAGATCTTCGGCTGCCTTTTTGATCAAATCTTTCATCTTTTCCCCCTTGTTTTACCCTTTCTGGATATTTATTTACCAAAGAACGGGGACTAAAGAAAAGCTTTATGTGGACCTTTATCGGGATTTCAGCAGGGGGTGTTGAGCGATCAAATAAAAAATGCATGGAGATAGGGTGTTGCAGCCTGAAAAAAGCCCTTGACACAAAGAGAGCGAAATACTAGACTTTGGTCAAGCCACCGGACAATTCATCCGCTTTAGGCTGCTGTCCATGAATTGAGACAGATTGAATAATCGGAAAGAAATATATACCCCGTTTATCTATAGTGAATGACACAGCAAAGTCGTCATTGGCAGGAGCGGAGCGACGTAGCAATCCCATGAGATTGCTTCGGTTCGCTCGCAATGACACACTATTGAATGTCTGCTTATTGAGGTCATTCGCTATAGTTCGGAACCTTATGTTTGGAGTCAAGGAAGAGGCGGCATCTTCTTGAAAGGAGGGATAACGTGAGCCTGGATAGATTATTCAGTCCTTTTTCCATCGGAACGTTGGAGATGGAAAACCGTATCGTGATGCCTCCTATGGCAACACATTACGCCACAGCGGAAGGTTTTGTGAGTAAGCAACAGATTGCCTACTATGCTGAACGCGCAAGGGGCGGTGTGGGATATATCACCGTCGAGCACACAGGCATTCTTCAGCAGGGCAAGGCAAGCCCGAACATGCTACTGATCAGTACCGTTGAACATGCCTCGAGAATCGAGACGCTGATTGGGGCTGTCCACGGTGTGGGAGGGAAAATAGTCGTGCAGATTAATCATGCAGGGAGGCAAACCGCTTCCGCAGTGACCGGATTTCCCATTGTCGGGCCTTCCCCCATACCCTGTCCTACCAGAAACGAAATTCCCCGTGAGCTTTCCCCCGGTGAAATCGAGGATATCATCGAGGCATTCTCGGTGGCAGCCCAACGGGTCAAGAAGGCCGGGGCTGACGGTGTTGAGCTCCATATGGCCCACGGGTACCTTATCTGTTCCTTTCTGTCTCCCTCTTCCAATCAGCGAGCAGACCAGTATGGAGGCGATATCCAGGGGCGGGCCAGGTTTGCGGTGGAGGTTCTGAGGTCGGTGCGCAACCGGGTAGGTCCAGATTTTCCCATCATCTGCAGGCTAAGTGGCGATGAATACGTTGAGGGAGGGTTGAAAATAGAGGAAACCAGACAGATCGCTAAGATCCTCGAAAAGGAGGGAGCCGATGCCCTCCATGTATCGGCGTGCAACGCCGCCTCAGGTTATCTGAACCACCCTCCCTACTACATAGAAGAAGGTGTCTTTGTCCATCTCGCACAGGCAATCAAGTCGGAAGTTGGCATCCCTGTCATTACCGTGGGGAGAATCAGAACCTCAGTCATGGCTGACCAGATAATTCGAGACGGGAAGGCTGATCTGGTCTCCATGGGCCGGGCTTTGATAGCGGACCCCCATGTGCCGAATAAGGCGAGAGAGGGGCGGTTCGAAGAAATCATTCCCTGCATCTCCTGTAATCGGTGCATTATGACCCTGAGAAAAGGGGCGGTTCAATGTGCCGTCAATCCGGAAACAGGTAATGAAGCTCGATTCAGACTCCTCAAAACCGATAGACCCAAGAGGGTATTGATTGTGGGAGGGGGACCTGGAGGCCTCAAGGCGGCCGAAATAGCAGCCCGGAGGGGACACCAGGTGACGGTCTTTGAAAAGGCTCAGAGACTTGGCGGAAGAATGAGGCTCGCCGCTGTCCCTCCGAAGAAGGCCATCCTCCATGATTTTTGTGACTACCTC
>JABXJY010000080.1 GCA_013375385.1 Desulfobacterales bacterium | reverse complement strand
AAACTCATACGCATATCAGTTACTCCTGTTCTTTGATCAGCTGATACTACGCTCCTCCTAACGTATATACTCAACATACATGCCAGGTTGTAACCAACTTTGCCTGCTCTCAAAAAATAAGCCTGACAATATGAGACTATCTTTTCCATTTTATGACAAGAACCTTATTCCATGGTCATCAGAGCATGTTGTAAAAGGAAGTAACAATAGACGGGAAGAAAGATTTGATCCAAATATTCAACTCTAACCTGGAGAAAGTTAGTTATGGTATGCACAGAAACCTGTGTATGGATGCACAATATTAGGTGCATGTTTCGAATGAGCTTATCTTGATATAATTGGCTGTGTCAGGACTGAAAATCTTGACGCCCATTGAATTCTATGCTCAAATAAATATATTATACACTTTTCGGAGCTTGGTATACAGTAGTTTTTTCAGTTCATTAGAATTGAACATGGGAGTTGATAGATGGCGCAAGTTGAAAAAAGGGCTACTATTCTTGTTGTTGACGATGAACATGGGGTTCGTCAGTCCTTTTATATGGTCTTAAAGGATGAATTTACGGTCCTCTTGGCTGGATCCGGGAAAGAGGCGATAGATATCTTTTCAAAAAACGCTGTGGACTTAATCTTGCTTGATATCCTTCTGCCCGATATTGACGGTATCGATCTGCTGGAGAGACTGAAGGAGATGGATCCAAATACGGAGATCGTCATGGTCACTGCGGTCAAAGAGATTCAGACAGCTGTAAAGGCAATTAAGCTGGGTGCCTACGAATACATTATCAAACCATTCGTTGTTGATGAGGTAATAACAGTCATCCGCCGTGCCTTAGAGAAATACAGCCTAGTGAAAGAGGTTACCTACCTCAGACACGAACTGGAAAGGCGTCAACCTTTTGAAGAGATGGTAGGCGTACATGAGAACATGAAGGACATCTTTGAGCTGATATCAACGGTCTCTCAAAGCAATGGAACAGTTCTTATCCAGGGGGAAAGCGGGACGGGAAAAGAACTGGTTGCAAGAGCCATACATCGCCTCAGTTCCAGAAAGGATCATCCTTTTGTGGTTATAAGTTGTGCCGCTATACCGGCGACGCTCATGGAAAGTGAGATCTTCGGTCACAACAAAGGTGCCTTTACAGGTGCTGTCAGTACCGTCATGGGTAAGCTGGAGATTGCCCATAGAGGAATAGTCTTTCTCGATGATATCGACTCCCTGGATAACAATATGCAGGGTAAACTCCTCAGAGTCATCCAGGAGAAGGAATTTGAAAGATTGGGGAGTACCAAAGTAATCAAGGTTGATGTAAGATTCATCGCTGCTTCCAACAAAGATCTGGAGGAGCGAATTTCAAAAGGAGAATTTCGCGAGGATCTCTTTTATCGGCTGAATGTCTTACCCATGAAACTACCCCCTTTGCGAGAGAGAAGAGACGACGTTCCTTTGCTCCTGAACCACTTTTTGGAGTTGCATTCGAAGGGTGGGAGTATCCCCGCCAAGAGGTTTTCCCAGGAGGCTATTAACATATTGATGAAATATGATTGGCCTGGCAATGTCCGGGAGCTTGAAAACCTAGTCGAAAGACTGTGTACCCTGTGCAAAGAGCCTGTTATTCAGCTTAAGGATATCCCGATGTTCACCATGACTAGAACTGAAATTAAGGATCTGCCTCTCAGAGAGGCAGTCAAAAGCTTCGAAAAACAATATGTTGGTGCTGTCCTTGAAAGTGTTAACTGGAATAGAACCAGAGCGGCGGAGATACTTGGTGTTCACCGTAACACCCTTGCTGCCAAATTACATGATTTAGGTCTGAAGATGTAAAGACTATGTATGATCCTCTTCTTTTCCGCCTACCATCTTAAGATTCCCTTTTTCATATCCCCTTTCCCATAGACCTTGCAAAGTGAGAGTCTAAGTGCACAAACAAATGTGCATCTCCGCGCAAAATATGCAGCATAGGCCCTCTCCAATTTTGAGAACATCGCATGAAATCAATAAGTTATGAATGGCACGGGAATTGCTCTTTCCTTAATAAGAGTCCCTTTTGGTAACTCTTGAAAGCTATTCTGGGGACCGGGAAGGAGCTGTTGGAGCCATAGGATTGATAGTAAGGCAAAGATATTAGCTGAGTCAAATTGCTGCCTTTTTTAGAAGGTAGACAAAATGAGAGATGAAGAGAAGCCCAAAGAGCAACTCATAAATGAATTGGATGTATTACACCAGCGGATAGCTGAATTGGAAAAATCAGAAGCCGAGCGCAAGCGGGCGGAGGAGGCGCTGCGGGAGAGCGAGGAAAAATACCGCACCATTCTTGAAGGCATTGAAGAAGGGTACTTTGAGGTTGACCTTGCTGGGAACATGACTTTTTTCAATGACTCATTGTGCAAAATAACAGGATTCCTTCCAGGCGAATTAATGGGCATGAACAACCGAGAGTATACCACCCCGCAAACCGCCAAGAGGATGTATCAGGTCTTTAACAAAATCTATCGGACAGGAAAACCTGAAAGGATAATGGACTACGAAATCATCACAAAAAACGGGAGCACGAGGGTTCTTGAGATGTCTGCTTCCCTGATGCGGGACTCCACAGGTCAGCCGATTGGATTCCGTGGTGTCGTGCGGGATATCACGGAGCGCAAACAAGCAGAAGAGGCGCTACGGGAGAGCGAAGAACGCTATAAGGGGCTTTTTGACCGGACTCTTTCCTGTGTATATTTACACGATTTTGAAGGCCGGTTTGTAGATGCCAACGATGCCGCTCTGAATTTGCTTGGATATACAAGAGAAGAAATCCCTTCCCTCGATTTCTATTCATTTATTGGAGAGGAAGAGTTGCCCACAGCATCTAGAAATCTTGAAGAGATTCTACAAACAGGCCTTCAAAAAACACCTACAGAATTCAAATTGAAAAAAAAGGATGGTAGTTATGTATGGGTCGTTACTGAAGCATCCCTTATTTACAAAAAAGGGAATCCTTATGCGGTTCAGGGTATCGCGCGCGATATAACTGAACAGAAGCTGGCCGAAGAGGCTCTGCGGAAAAGCGAAGAACGTTACCGCAGTCTCTTCGAGCAGTCCAGAGATGCGATCTATATTACCTCCCGGGAAGGCAATTTTGGTTACATCAACCAATCCTTTTTGGATCTCTTTGGCTATACCAGAGAAGAGATAACAGATCTGAAGGTCCAGGAAACATATGCTAATCCGGATGACCGACCAAGCTTTCAGAAGGAGATAGAGCAAAAGGGATCTGTGAGAGACTATGAACTGAAGCTGCGCAAGAAGGATGGAACAGAGATGGAGTGCCTGCTCACTGCGACTGTGCGGCTGGCGAATAACGGAAGCATTTTGGGATACCAGGGTATCATTCGCGACATCACTAAGCACAAACGAGCGGATGAGAAAATAAAGGAGTATTCTAAAAACCTGGAGCGTATGGTGGAAGTAAGAACCAGGAGACTTAATCACGCCCTGTATGAGGCAGAAGAGGCAAGGGACAGAATCAATGGTATCCTTAAGTCTGTTGCCGACGGTTTGATCGTTACCGATATAAATAACAGGATTATTTTGGTGAACCGGGCTGCTGAGGATCTGCTGGGCGTCTGCTCTAGCGAGGTAATTGATCGTCCCGTCGATTTTGCCATCCAAGAAAACACCCTCAGAAACCGGATAAACACCACCCTGGATAAGAAGGAGACCGGGTACCAGTTTGATTTTGAATTGCCGGGGAAGGATACAAAACCTTCAAGAATTATGCGTGCCAGGACTTCAGTGATTCAAGGTAAGAGTGGTGAGGAAACTTGTATTGTAACCATTATGCATGATGTGACTGACGAGCGTGAAGTGGACCGGATGAAAACCGAATTTATCTCTACCGCAGCACATGAACTCAGAACTCCCCTAACCGCCATCCGGGGGTTTTCGGAGATTCTCTTGACAAGGGACGATATCAAAGGGGAAGAGAAAAGGAAGTTTCTCTCTTACATCAACAAACAGTCTGTGAATCTGGTCAATATTATCACCGATCTTTTGGATATTTCCCGTATCGAGTCCGCCCTGGGGTTCTCCTTGAAGAAAGTCCCCTGCAACATTGCTCGCATCATCAACGACGTAGTCCCCTATTTTCAGGAACAGTCCCCAAGACATATCTTTGAGGTGGTCTTGCCAGAAGAATCTGCGGAAGTGATGGTGGATAAGGAAAAAATAGGTCAGGTGTTAGAAAATGTTCTTAGCAATGCCGTCAAGTATTCTCCCGAGGGTGGCTTGATCCGGGTCACCGGTGGTCTAACGATGTCGGATTTGCGATTGCGGAATGCGGAACAATTCGAAACCGAACATTCCGCACACTCCGAAATCAGAAATCAGAAATCCTCAATGGAATATCAGATTTCCATCGAGGATCAGGGCATAGGGATGACTCCGGGGCAGGTCAAAAGGATATTCGATAGATTCTACCGTGCTGATGCCTCCAATACGGCTGTTCCAGGGACTGGGTTGGGCATGAGCATTGTCAAGAACCTTGTGGAGGCCCATGGAGGAAAGGTTTGGGTGGAGAGTAAGCTGGCCAAAGGGACAACGGTGAGGTTTATGATACCGGTATAGGATTGCGGAATGCGGAGGAAATTGGAAATGATCAAGCAATCCGAAATCATAAGGGAGGTGCAGAGAGATGAAAAAGATCCTGATAGTAGATGATCAGGTGGAGGTAAGAGACCTTGTTGGGGTGACCCTTAGATCAGAGGATTACCAGGTCTTCCAGGCGGAAAGCGGAGAGGAGGCCATTGAAATAGCCAGGGCAGAAAAAGCTGACCTGATCATCATGGACATTATGATGCCAGGAGGCATGGATGGGTTTGAGGCTACCCGTGCCCTAAAAAATGACCCGGAAACCAAAGACTGCACCATAATTATGTTGACTGCCAAAGGTCAAAAGGCCGACTGGGAAAAGGGGGTTGACGCTGGTGCAGACCACTATTTTATCAAACCCTTCAGTCCTTTGGAATTGATAAAGAAGACGGAAGAAGTTCTTGGATAGTAAGTTTTCTGGAATTCAACAATATCTAAAGAAGGTCACCAATAGAGTCTAGGGAATCCTTTGATGGAAACAAAAACTCTTCTTCCAGTTTCAGAAATTGAGCCCGGGCAGCATTTTGATCTCCCTGTAGTTGAGGTTTTCCTGGAAAATACAGATAACATTTTGAAAAACAAAGGGGAACGGGATAGGGCAAAAGATGAATGTTCGTCTGGTTCTGCCTCCAGTAAAGAATGAATAATAAATCTGACAGAAGAGATTTTGATCGTTTTCCAATTGAATTTGAGATCGAAGTGGCTGCCCAAGACAGTGAAGGAAGAAAATACAGTGAGAAGACAGTCTTAAGCAATATCTCTGGAGGAGGCGCTCAGTTCATAACCCAACAAGCCGGCAAATATTTTACAGGCCAGCAACTGGAGATGACCGTTTTCTTGACTGGTACCGACATAGTGAAGGCCCGTATGAAAGGAAAGGCAACTGTTGTCCGGATAGATCCATCCAGCAATTCAGGCATTGGCGAAAAAACTCGAGGAGCGGGCATAGCAGTCAAGTTTGACGCCTCGTTGTATTTTGAAAGAGCTGATGTCAAAACACAAGGGAACCACAAGGAATGCCCAGGGAATCTCTAATAGTATCAGTGATGAAATCCAATTATCACAACTCCAACAGTTTCTATGGGAAAACGCGCATTGTTTTGGTTTTGCTGGGGATCGTCCCTTTTCTCCTGGTCATCTATCTGGCCGTCTATGAAAAAATAAGATTGGTAGACACAGAGGCTCTCCTTGTCCTTTCTGGAGTGATCCTCTTTTCTATTCTAACAGGCTTTTGTCTCTTGAGGAGGTCTGCCGATCAACTTGCCAACCTGTCCATAGAGACAGGTATTGTTGAAGCGGGGGAAAAGACCGAACCCATCCGGATCAAGGCCGATCAGGAGTTGAACGATATAGCCGGCCATTTCAACTCCATTCACACAAAACTACAGGACGTTAACAGGGAGCTTAAAGAGCAGTCGGTGCAGCTTATGATCTATGCCAGAGATATTTCTCTATCCCATAAGGAAGCAAAAGAAGAAGAAGAATTACGATACAGGTTGAGCCGATATGTGGGAGATAACCTCGTGGAAAAGTTAATTAATTCAAAGAATGGCGTGTTCCTTGAGAATGAAAGAAAGGAGGTAACCATTCTTTTTGCCGATATCAGGTCTTTTACCACCATCTCCGAAAGGATGGAGGCTGAAGAAGTGGTATCTATGCTTAATCAATTCTTTGGGGTCATGGTAGACGTTATTTTTAGAAATAATGGCACATTAGACAAATTCATCGGGGATGAGCTTATGGCAGTATTTGGACTTATCCCCTCTGAAAATGGAGCTTCGCACGATGCCGTTCAAGCGGCCATACAAATGCAGGATGCTACAGAGGATCTGATGGAAGCAAGGGCCAAACACAATAAAGAGACATTTGAGATAGGGATTGGGGTCAACACGGGCAGCGCCATTGTGGGAAACGTGGGCTCGGAGAATAGAGTGGACTACACGGTCGTAGGCGATAGCGTCAATGTTGCCGCACGATTAGAGCAAATAGCAAAGGGTGGCGAAATATTTGTCGGGGAGCAAACATATCGCCAAACCCAAGATTTTTTCCGTATACGAAAAAAGGTTAAACTGCTCATCAAAAACAAGACTGAGCCGGTTATATGTTATAAGGTGCTACGGTGAGATGGAAAGATCTTCAGGCAGGGAAATTCTCAATTGTTTTTTCACCTGAATCTCTCGATAGCCCTTTCTATCATGGCCCTGATTTCATCAAGCCTTCTTTTGGATTGTGCCTCGAACCTGAGCACAATTACAGGTTGAGTGTTAGAGGCCCTCACCAATCCCCAGCCATCATCAAAGACAATCCTGACGCCATCAACATCAATTATTTTATATCGTTTGCTGAATTCATCTTTTAGCATATCTACAAGCTCAAACTTTTTGGCGTCAGGGCACTCTACCCGAATTTCAGGTGTAGCATATGATTCTGGAACATCTTCCAAAAGCTGGTCAATTGACTTGCCAGTCTTGGATAATATCTCTAACAGCCTGCATGATGCATAGATGGCATCATCATAACCAAAATACCTATCGGCAAAGAACATATGACCACTCATCTCTCCTGCCAGAAGGGCCTTGCTCTCCTTCATCTTGTTTTTTATCAGAGAATGCCCTGTCTTCCACATAATGGCATTTCCACCGTGAGCCTCAATGTCTTTATACATTCTGTCTGAACATTTAACCTCAGAAATAATAGTTGCCCCAGGATGTTCAGCCAAAATATCCCTTGAAAAAATAAGCAAAAGCATATCTCCAAATACAATAGTGCCTGAGTCATCCACCACTCCAACCCTGTCCCCATCCCCATCAACACCAATACCGAGGTTAAGGCTGTGCCTTCTCACCACTTGAATGAGATCTTTCATATTATCCAGCACCGTAGGATCTGGTTCATGGTTTGGAAAGGAACCGTCCATATCACAATAGAGATCGTAAACTTCGCAGCCAAGGGATTTTAGAATCTTTACCCCTACCGGCCCTGCTGTTCCATTACCGGCATCAAAACCTACCCTGATCCCAGGGATTACCTTGATATCCCCTGTGATCATATCTATGTATGGTCCAATTATCTCATATGATGAATATGTTCCTTTTCCTGTCACAAAATCCGCCGCTTCAATAAGCGTTCTGAGGCCCTGAATCTCTTCCCCATAGATAGTATCGAAACCCCTGCATATCTTGAAGCCATTGTAATGGGGCGGATTATGACTTGCCGTAATCATAACCCCCCCGTCTGCCATGAGGTGCCGGATAGCAAAATAAAGGGTTGGAGTGGGGCAAATACCTACATCAACAACATCACAGCCAGTGGATATAAGACCCTCTCTCATCCCGTCTCTTATCTTAGGTGAGCTCAACCTACAGTCCCTTCCCAAGGCAATTCTTCTTTTTCCTATGCGGTTGAAATAGGTTCCGAATCCCTTTCCCAAAACAATAAATTCATCTTCCCTAATGTCTTCACCTATTACACCCCTTATGTCATACTCTCTATAAATCTCTGGGTTCATATCTATTCCTTTTACAAAATCTTATCCCGGCCCTGAGATTTTAGTATCTCAACAAGCTTTCTCACATCCTGAGACCTCTCCCTTTTGCAGACCAAAAGCACATCATCCTCCTCTACAATAACTAAATCCTCTGCCCCCACGAGTGCAACCGGCTTTTTTGGAGAATAGACAATGCATTGAGAAGAATCAAGATTGATCAACTCTCCGATGAAGGCATTGTTATTCCTGTCCCTAGGCCAGTATTGAGCTGCAGATGGCCAGGAGCCCACATCACTCCAGCCAAAATCCCCCGCTACCATGAGGACATTCTTTGATTTCTCAATAACACCATAGTCAATAGAGATGGCCTCCATTTCTTTGTAGGCCTCCGTGATTACCCCTGATTCTTCATCCTTGCCCAGCGACGACCTTATTTTCACAAGCCATCTATAGTTATGGGGGAGGTACTCTGCGATCTCCCTGAGCATAGTTGAGGCCTTCGCAATGAAGATGCCACTATTCCAGAAAAAATTGCCCTGATTGACAAAACGTCTGGCTGTGTTTATGTCAGGTTTCTCATGAAAGGATTTGACAGCGTATATTACATTATCTTTATCAATCAATGTGCCAGCTTCTATATAACCATAACCAGTCTCTGGTCCCCTCGGGGGGATTCCGATGGTAACAAGAAAATCCCCTTGTGAGGCCTGATAGGCACCTGCCATAATTCTCTGATGAAACTTCTCTTTATCCTCAATATAGTGATCTGAAGGCAAGACTATCATAATAGCATCTGGATCATCCCTTTCTACAAAAAGGGTGGAAGTTCCGATGGCAGGGGCTGTGTTTTTCCCCAGGGGCTCACCTATTATACTTTCACCTGATATCTCGGGAACTGTTCTCTGAACAGCATCTGCCTGGGACAAGGTGGTTGCTATCTTGATCCTGCTGATAGGTATAATGGGTTTGATGAGCTCAATCGTTTTCTTAAGGAGGATCTCGTCTCCCGTGATGTTGAGGAGTTGCTTTGGTCTATCCGTTCTGCTCCTCGGCCAGAATCTGGTTCCACTCCCCCCTGCCATTATCACTGCATAGAGGTGATCATCTATCCCTGATTTCATCATCTACAGCGTCCTCATCCACTCTGGTCTGAGGTCTACCTTTCCCTGAAAGGCCATATCTATTAAATCAAGGGCCTGTCTCTTCCCTTCTGGGTATCTGGCCTTGACCGGCAGATAGTTCGATGCATGATTGGAAAAGAAAAGGCCTCTGGTAAGATCGGTGGAGGCTATCATTTCTCTTAGTTCCATGAGCAACCCAAAGTTATCGGGAAGTTCAAATCTACCAGATAACAGATCATCTGACAGGGGCGTGCCAGGCATTATCATTAATGTGAGGGCACCAACGTAGTCGGGATCCATTGCGCTGAGGAGCTCTCCTGTTGCCCTGGCATGGATGAGTGACCTCTTCTTGCCAGCAATCCCTAAGAGAACAGTAACAGAAAGTTTTATACCTGCCCCTTTAACCTTTAAACCCATATCTAAAATTCTCTGGGAATTGGCTCCCTTTCTGATGGCCTCTAATGTCTGGTCGTCGCCTGTCTCTATACCCATATAGACGATTCCCAAGCCCATCTCTTTCAACCTGATCAATTCTTCCTCGCCCTTCATCCGTATACCTTTGGTGTTTGCATATACGCCAACCCTTTTGACCCATGGAAGATGTTCCTTTACCCGTTCTAAAATCCACATCAAACGGGGATAGGGAATGATCAGGGTATCACCGTCCATGATAAAGAGCCTTTCCTG
>JABXJY010000334.1 GCA_013375385.1 Desulfobacterales bacterium | reverse complement strand
ACCAGGGGAATACCCGTTGGGATGTTGAGACCAACAATCTCCTCCTTGGGGATATTGTCCAGGTACATGACCAGTGCCCGCAGGCTGTTGCCGTGGGCCACCAGCAAGGTCTTCTTGCCCATTTTGAGAGTCGGGACAATGGTATTGTGCCAGTAGGGCAACAAACGTTCAACGGTATCCTTTAAGGATTCCGATAAGGGAATGTCCTTCTCCTCTAGGCCTGCATATCGGGGATCTTTTCCGGGATACCGGCTGTCAGTTTTATCCAGCTCAGGTAACCGAAGGTCATAGCTGCGTTGCCAGATAAGAACCCGGTCGGCTCCGTGTCTGGCAGCCATTTCCACCTTACTCAGCCCCTCGAAAGCACCGTAGTGCCTTTCGTTGAGCCTCCAGCTCCTGTATACCGGGATCCACATCAAATCCATCTCCTCAAGGATGATCCACAGCGACTTGATAGCCCGTTTGAGAACAGAGGTGTATGCAATATCAAAGGTGTAATGCTCTTCCAAGAGCAGCCTGGCAGCAGACTCAGCCTCCTGTATGCCTGAATTGGAGAGACCTACATCTGCCCATCCGGTAAACCTGTTTTCAAGGTTCCAGGCGCTCTGCCCATGTCTGACAAGGACCACTCTAATCATCCACAGCTACCCCCTTTGCTCTGTCCTCTATGGGTAAAGAATGCTTCCTCCTGGTGAAAAGGGAGGCCTTCTCGCATGACCTATACCACGTCTGGGTTATAGTTTCAAATTGATCGAAACTGTATGAATTGACCGAGAACCACCATATTTTGAGAGGCTTTCGTGCTTGACACATAAATCTCTCTCCTCTACACTCCCTTGAGCATAAAGTGATTCCATCAATCAAAAATTAGTGGGGGTAAACCATGTCGAAGGGGCAAACTCATATGATAGCTTATGGCAAGGGGTACCTTGAGGCAAGACTGCCAGAGCGGACTCGGGTAATAAGAGCTCCACCATCTCTCCCATCTCTGCCCGATGCAGCAGAGGCGGTGAGGGGGGCCCTAGATTCTCCTATAGCGCATGATCCACTTGCCAAGCGGGTGGGGCCTCACTCCAGGGTTACCATCGCGTGTGACGATGTCTGTGTACCGCATGTGCCCGCCAAACAGCCCGATTTCAGGGAGACTGCTGTCAAGGTACTGCTCCAGGAGTTGGATAAGCTGGGTGTCACCAGGCATAATATCCAGATCATTATTGCCGGTGGCCTGCACCGCCACTGGACCCGGAGGGAACTCTCCAGCATTCTGGGCAACGATATCGTGTTTTCCTTTCCTCCCCACAGGCTCCGCTGCCACGATGCAGAGGATAGAGAAGATATAGTCTGTGTGGGCGAGACCCGGCGCGGTATGCTGGTGGAGGTCAGTAGAGCGGTTACTGAATCGGATCAGCTCATCTATGTCAATGTAAGTGCATCACTTTTCAACGGCGGCTGGAAGTCGATAATGGTAGGTCTTTCCAGCTACCGTAGTATAAGGCAGCATCATCGCCCCTTCCCACTGGCAAGCGGCAAGTCGGTGATGGACCCCAAGCGTTCCTCCTTCCAGAAGCTGCTCTGGGAGATGGGCGATGTGGTAGCTAACGGCCTGGCCAGGGATGGTCGACAGATCCTCACCATTGAATCGGTGCCCACGAGCAAGACACCGGTGGAGACGGCTGCTGTCTTTGCTGGCAATATCCCGGATGTTCATGAGAAGACCATCGAGGTGCTCCAAAAACAACTGGTAACAGATGTAGAGGGACAGTCCGATGTGGCCATCTATGGCCTGTCGCCCTCTATGGACCCCTACTCCAAGTACTCCATCATGAATCCCATCCTGGCGCGTAATACAGCCTTCTCCTATGCCTTTGGCATGTTCCAGGGGAAACCCCTGGTGAGAGAGGGAGGTATTGCCATCTTTGTCCATCCCTGTGAGCCCGTGTTCGACGACATTCACTTTCCTTCCTATATAAGGATGTACGAGGAGATACTGCCCAGGATGCAGGATCCTTTTGAGATCTGGGATACCTATGCCGAGGATTATGCCCATCGCCCCGAGTTTGTCCACAACTACCGGTATCGGTATAGCTTTCACGGGGTACATCCCCTCATCCTCTGGGGACAGGGTGCCTATCCCCTGAGGCACCTGGGCAAGGCCTTTCTGGCAGGGGCGCAGGATTTCAAACTAGCCAGGCTCATGGGCTTTGAGCCCTTTGCTACCGTGGGGGAGGCCATTGCTGAGGCGGAGAGGCTTCTTGGAAAGGATTGCTCTATCAGCTATGTAGCCATGCCTCC
>JABXJY010000079.1 GCA_013375385.1 Desulfobacterales bacterium | reverse complement strand
AAAGAAGGGCGCTAAATGGTTGCCGCTTTAGTCATGACACGGGGAGGGCAAATAAAGCAAAAAGGAGGTGATAGATATGGAAATAATTCCCTGGAGGCCAATGGGGAGGGAACTCAGTTCATTGCATCAAGAAATGGATAGACTTTGGGATCGCTTCATGGGTGAGACACCACTTGTGAGAAGGATCACCGGAGAGTGGTGGCCTACTGTGGATGTCTCGGAGACAAAAGACAACTTCGTCATCAAGGCAGAGCTTCCTGGTATGGATGCCAGCGATGTGAATGTGAGCGTCTCGGGCAACGTGCTCACCATCAAGGGTGAGAAGAGAAAAGAGGAGGAGGAGAAAGACGAGCACCACTACCGTGCTGAGCGGTACTACGGCTCGTTCCAACGCTCCTTCCAGCTTCCGGCCAGCATGCAGGCCGAAAAGGTCGAGGCCACCTTCGACAAGGGCGTGTTGAGAGTTATTCTCCCCAAGGTAGAGGAGGCAAAGAAAAAGGAAGTAACAATAAAGGTGAAAACAGATAAGTAACTTATACATTAGCCCTCCCCAGGCATACCAGTACCTACTTAACCTTTAGTCAACCTTAAAAGAAGGAGGTAATATTATGGAAGTCACAACAGTTGTATCAGGAGCGTGGAATGCTTTTGCAACGAAGATCACGGCCTTCCTCCCTGAGTTGATCGGTGCGATTATCATTTTTATACTGGGCTGGATTGTTGCTCGATTGATTAAATTAGCGGTTGTGAAGCTTCTCATACTAGTCCGCTTTGACAAGGCAACAGACAAGACAGGGGTAAAGGGGTTTCTGAACAAAGGAAACATTACCAAAGCCCCATCGGAGATCATTGGGTCTTTGGTCTATTGGTTTGCCATGATTCTGGTGATCATCGCCTCCTTAGATGCGTTGGGCCTGCCCATTGTATCGGATCTCCTCAACAGCATCTTCCTCTACATTCCCAATGTGGTGGCGGCGATCATTGTGTTGATCCTGGGGCTTCTTCTGGGAAACCTCCTGTCTGCCGTCGTCCGGACAGCCGCTGCCAATGCCGGATTGAAGAGTGCTGAGGGGCTGGGAAAGCTTGCCCTCTATGCAAT
The DNA here is from genome assembly GCA_013375385.1 of Desulfobacterales bacterium. Classification (GTDB taxonomy): domain Bacteria; phylum Desulfobacterota; class DSM-4660; order Desulfatiglandales; family B25-G16; genus JABXJZ01. Next base: position 8,838 of record JABXJY010000079.1, on the reverse strand, counting down.
TGTATTCTTCTCTGGAGCCATTGCCCTCATCCAGCTTGACATTGGTGAGGAGATCGTAGGCGCTGCCTTTGTAATTGCCTTTGGAGCCGCAGCCTTAGCCTTGGGCCTTGCATTTGGGCTCGGTGGAAAGGAGGTGGCTGCCGACTATTTGAAGCGGTGGTTAGAGGAAAAAAAGACCCCAGCCAAGAGATAAGATACGAGGAGGGCTTCTCTCTTTCAGTCAAGAAGAGAGTAAGGTTTCCGACTTGAGAGGGAGAAGGGGTTTCCTTCTCCCTCTCCCTGAGGCTTTGCGGACATATGCAGGTGGTAAGACTGGATATGTGCCGACCATGATAAAGGAGGCAGACGATGGTGTACGTAAAGAGTATCATTTTAATTATAATCCTACTATTTTTGATCACCTTCGGGGTGAAAAACAGTCAGCCTGCCCAGCTTAACTACTATCTCAATATTCTCACTGCCCCTATCCCCCTCTATAGCATTGTGTATGTCTCTATCGTTATTGGGATTATCATCGGTATGATCGTGGGGGTTTCCAGCAGATTCAATCTGCGGAGAAAGGTAAGAAGCTTACAGCGGGAGACAAGGGAACTCAGGGAGAAGTTGGTGGAGAGACCGGGGGAACAGGAAGAAGAGAAGGGTGAGCGCGAGGTTTGATGATGAAACCAAAACTTATCGTGGTGCTGGTGTTAATTGCCTTATTCTTAATTGTACTAATCCAAAATACCCAGGTTGTCACGCTACGGTTGTTTTTCTGGAAAATAGGTATGTCCCAAATCATTCTCATACCACTGACTATGCTGATCGGTTTTGTTGTTGGCTACATTGTTACGAGGGTGCCGGGCAATCGCTTCAAGGAGAAAAAGTATAAATCATGAGGCATTTTTCTCGACAGCCTGCATGATAAACAGGTTTATCACGAAAGGCAAGATGGCCAGAAGAAAGTTGCGTGGATAGCTTCCTGCACGAAGGGGATGAAATGGAATCAGCAGCCGAAATGCCCAGTTGGCGGCTTGATGAGCGAGATCCTTTGCACACGCACTTGGCTCTCGTTGTTTTGCCTCGTGCCGGAATAGAGGTGAAGCACCCGGATTTCGAGGTGAGCTGTCTCGGAGACGGGCAGGAGGTCTATAGATATCGAGAGCGAAAATCACGAAGCCTCTTTGTGTGTAAGTTTTTTGGCAGTCGCTGGTATCTTTCAGAGACAGAACGCCGGAATGGACTAAATTACGAATTCAAGAGCCTCAATGCACTGCACAAGATGGGCTTTTGCAAATTCCCCCATCGCGTGGTTCGACCACTAAGCAAAGAGGAGCATATTAATTGTCTTTTAGTAGAGGAGTTCGCCCGTGGGCACGACCTGGACTACTACATTGCCAAGGCGGCATACGAAGGCCAACATGGGCGACTTTTCCGAAAGCTAACCGAGTTAGCATATTTCCTGGCAAAATTGCATGCTCGCACTGCTAACTTAGAGCCAGTTAATTTTGCAAACTCATTATACTATTTACGTAAACTGGTCAAATCACTGGCACAAAAGGGAATTGTCCATCCTCGAGGCCTTGAGAAGTTTATGAGCTGTTGCGATGAGTGGGAGCAAGCTGCTGAGATGTCGGCAGATGTGTCTGTGCTTGTTCACGGTGATGCCACCCCCACCAACTTCATTTTTCACCCTGAGGACGGAGTCACAGCCATTGATCTGGAACGAATGCAATCCTCGGATCGCGTGTACGATATAGGCATGCTCACGGCAGAGCTGAAGCACCACTTCGCCTGGAGAGTTCTCCAGGCTGATGCGGCAGAACCCTTCATTGGTCACTTCATTCGGGCTTACTGCGGTAACTTTTCAGATCCTGAGGCGCCTTTCGATGCACTCACACACCGCAATAAATTCTATATGGCGTTCGGAGAGCTGCGAATTGCCCGCAATGAGTGGCTGCCTTTTGAACACCGAAAGTGGTTGACAGATGAGGCGCTAAAATGTTTGCGGATGTGAGCAGCAAGACTTGCTATCTCTTTTCCGCCCAAATTTCCACCCGATAGGTGCAAGATGTTTTCCTGGGCTGGTTTTATGCGAGGGAGATTTCTGGGGCAGACCTATTAGCCCATCGTCTCACGGTGCGACCGCAATGTGGGCATGACGTAAAGAAGTATGTATTCCCTTGGGCTGAACACAGGAGGAAATCTATGCCTCAACTGAAAGCGGTACTGTTTGACGTATACGGCACCCTTGTAGATATCCATACCAATGAGCACCGAGATGATGCGTTTGAATCGCTCAGCCGCTTCTTGGAGTATCGGAGGGTATTCATCCCAGGAAGGGAACTGAAGGAGTTGTATTTCGATCATATTAACCAGCAGATTGCCAGGAGTCGGGAGAGACATCCCGAGGTGGACGTTACACGTGCATTCGGCAATGTTCTGCGAGAGCGCGGGAGAACAACCGATAGGTATCTCACCATGATCACGGCGCAACTTTATCGCTCTCTATCCCGTGAACGTCTGCGGTTATTTGACGACACTTTCTGGACACTCAACGAATTCCGCAAGCAGTATCGGCTGGGAATTGTTACCGATGCTCAACGTCTATTCTGCAAGCCCGAATTGCGCACATTACGATTAGAGAACTTCTTCGATGCTCTTGTCATATCGTCGGACTATGGATTCCGGAAGCCTGACCCGCGGCTGTTCTATATTGCCCTGGCTGCGCTTGATGTTCCTGCATCCGAAGCAGCCTATATCGGCAACAAATATGAAACGGATCTGGTCGGTGCCAAGGAAGCTGGGCTAGCTGTAGCCGGCTTAATACGACAGGCTGAAGAGGAAAAGCGAGATTACAGGAGTGACTATATGCCCGACTTTGTGACGGACGATTTGCGTGGTGCCTTGCAGGAAATTTCTGAGAAAAAACAAGACACTGATGCAAAGAGTCAGTCGTAGGAGATTTGAGGCCGAAATATGTCGCAGTTTAGAGAAACCGTGATCGCTGTTTGTGGGAAACCTGATCAAATGGAGGAAAGGCTGCCTGAGGAACAAATTGAGGTATAATCCGTCAACAAGGCGTAGAACAATCAACTTATGTTAAGCAATGGAAGGAGGGATACTGTATGTCAAAGGCGAAGGCAAAAGAGAAAGCCGAGAGGCGAAGGGCGACATTCTCCTTGGAGGCACCACATGCAAAAGAGGTAGCCGTAAGCGGAGATTTCAACAGGTGGAATGTGAAAACCCATCCCATGAAGAGAGATGAGGCTGGAGTATGGAAGAAGATGTTGATGCTTTCTCCCGGGAGATACGAGTACAAATTTCTGGTAGATGGGCGATGGCGAAACGACCCCAAGAATGATCAGATGTGTCCCAATTGCTTCGGAACACACAATAACGTCCTTATCATATCCTGATTGTAAGCAGGCTTTGCATATGGAGGAAACTTGACCCTGGCCGGACCTAGCCAGTGAGTGGCATTTTCAGATTCCTTTGGTGCATTGCTGAAAATTCTGGTTGCCATGGGAGGAACGTATCTGCTTGAGGACCTAGGGTTAGTCAAACTTTCAATAAAGGGCACCGTGTTAGGGAGCACTATTCTGGGTGGCCCTATTTTTTGAATTGGCTGGGGGTTCTTGGGTTTCTGCCCGGGGACTTCAGCCGGAGCTCTTGGTGAGGGCAGACGGGATGCAGCGTGGGGAATTCTGGGGATGTTGGCTGGCGCAGTCCTGTGTGCCGAGGCTTATCCAAGCCTGAAAGAAACGGTTTTAACGCGGGGTGATTTTGGCAAGATAACTCTGCCCCAGGTACTCGGTGTGAACCACTGGATCATCATCCCGGTGATTGTTATTGGGGGTTAGTGCTTTTTCGATGGTTTGGGAAAAGGGGGGTTTGATTCCGATGAGAAGAAGATATGAAGCGGCCAAAAGAGGAAGCTTTAGCCGTACTGGGAGCGATGGAAGGGAGTTATTAACAACAATCAAGAAGGAGGTTGAAGATGTTTGAGAAGATCTTGTACCCAACGGATTTTTCAGATGTATCGAAGAAGGCCCTGGACTACATTAAACAGTTAAAGGAGTCGGGAACAAAGGAGGTCGTAGTCCTCCATGTGATTGATGAAAGGGAGATTGAGCATATCTCTCATCTTCCAGAGTTGTCTTTAGATCTTAAAGAAGAGTTGGAAAAGAAAAAAGAAGAATACGCCAACAAAGAGATAAGGGCAATAGAAAAAGAGTTGAAGGAAAGTGGTTTTACCGTCAAGACAAGGATTGAGAAGGGGATTCCATTCAGGGATATTTTAAAGGTTGAAGAGGAAGAAAACGCATCTGTCGTTGTTATTGGATCTCATGGGAAGAGCTGCATAGAGGAAATGCTCTTGGGTTCTGTCTCAGAAAAGGTTGTGAGAAAATCTAACAGGCCTGTCTTAATCGTAAGGAGATAGGATCTAAGGCGAGATTTGAATCATTAATCGGAATGGGAGTTATAAATGCGAACTTCATGGCGTATCTTTAGGCTATTTGGCATCGAGATCAGAATTGATTCGAGCTGGATCTTTATCTTCGGCCTGATCACCTGGGCCCTGGCTGCACATTACTTCCCCAGCCACTATCCCCGATGGCCCGCCTGGCACTACTGGGGAGTTGGAATAGCAGCCAGTGTACTGCTATTCGCATCGGTGCTCGCCCACGAACTGACCCACTCCCTGGTGGCCCGCAGCAAGGGTGAAGAGGTGCGCAGCATTACCCTCTTCATCTTCGGGGGAGTGGCAGAGATCGCTGAGGAACCGGGGACAGCAGGAAAGGAGTTCATCATCGCCCTGGTGGGGCCTCTCTCTAGCCTGATCATTGCCCTTATCTTCTTTGGCCTATGGTTTGCTGTACAGGGGGTAAGTGAACCCATCGCTGCCCTGGCCCGCTATATATCCGTAATCAACCTTATCCTTGCGCTCTTCAACATGGTTCCCGGTTTTCCCCTGGACGGAGGGAGAGTTCTGCGCGCCATCGCCTGGAAGGTGACCGGAAACCTCAAGCGGGCCACCCGGATCGCCTCTATTACCGGCCAAACCGTCGCCTTTCTCCTCATCTTCTTTGGCGTCTGGCAGATCCTTACGGGATTTTTCTTCAACGGCCTCTGGATCGCGCTCATCGGGTGGTTTATCCATAGTGCGGCCACCCGCGGATACCGTGAGGTTCTCGTCAAGGAGATGCTCAAAGATGTACGGGTAAGAGACCTGATGGACACTACCTTCGAGACGGTAGATGGTTCAATGTCTGTGCAGGATTTGGTGCAGGATTATGTTCTCACAAAAAGAGAGAGGGCCTTTCTGGTTACCGAGGCAGGAAAGCTGGCGGGGATCGTCTGCCTGGAGGACGTCAAGGCAATACCGGCTGAAAAAAGGCAAGATACCACAGTAAGGGACATTATGACCCCCAGTGATAGACTGGAGACCGTCTCTGGTTCTGATAACGGTAGCAATGTGCTGGCCAGGCTCGCGAGCGGCAAGATCAATCAAGTGCCGGTAGTCGAAGATGGAGAAATCAAAGGAATCGTTTGCCGTACCAATATCCTCGATTTTCTCCACCTCAGATCAGAGCTGGGGGTATAGGCGTTAATCCATGTATATCACACCAGATAATACCATGTTCGTGGTCCTTTCATTTGAAGGTCCTGATGCTTACTCCATGGCCGGGGGGCTGGTACCTTCAGACCGGATACCTTCTCGGTGGGACTAACCTTGAGCCTGTCGTGCGGCTGGCTTGCTGGAGAGGATACAAAAGACGTTTTTCAACTGCAAGCCCAATTGTATTTCTAGAGACAAGGCAGCTTGTTACCTTTGGAAAGAAAGGAGGAAGCTATGGCAAAGACTGAAGACAAGGGTTGGAGCCCGTACCTGGCCGGGGCATTGAGTGGAGTAGTTTCAATTCTATCGGTCTGGATTGCGGGAAAGTTCTTTGGCGCATCAACCACGTTTGTCCGCTCAGCCGGTATAATTGAGAGACTGTTCGATGCTGAGCGGGTAGGTCAGATGGCGTATTTCGTGAAAGAGGTGCCGAAAATCGAATGGCAGTGGATGTTCGTGGTTGGCGTTTTCATAGGATCGCTCGTCGCATCGACGACCTCTCACACGTTTCAATGGAAGCCAATCCCGGATATGTGGGAAAAGCGCTTTGGCCCGAGCAAAGTCAAACGAGGCATTGTTGCGTTTATGGGCGGGCTCATAGCTATGTTCGGGGCTCGCCTTGCGGATGGGTGACCGAGCGGCCATGGGCTGAGCGGTTCGCTTCAGCTGGCGGTGAGTGGTTATATTGCTTTGATCTGTTTTTTCATTGGCGGTATGCTCATAGCTCGCCTGCTATATGGAGGAGGTGGGGAGAAATGAAAATGCTCATCTATGGCCTTATCACGGGCATACTCTTTGGCTTCTTGTTACAGAAATCCCGCGTGATTCGCTATGACAAGCAACTTGGTGCCCTCCGTTTGATGGATATGACCATCGTTAAATTTATGCTTTCAACCATCCTGGTTGCGATGGTGGGAACGTATCTGCTTAAGGATCTGGGTCTGGTCAAACTCTCAATAAAGGCGACTGTACTGGGAGGTACCATTCTGGGTGGTTTGATCTTTGGGATTGGCTGGGGGTTCTTGGGCTACTGCCCAGCGACCTCTGCCGGAGCCTTTGGTGAAGGCCGCTGGGACGCAATCTGGGGAATTGTGGGGATGCTCGTTGGCGCAGCCCTGTACGCCGAAGCATACCCGGGCCTGAAAAAGACAGTCTTAACGTGGGGTGATCTGGGTAAGATTACGCTGCCCCAGGTACTCGGGGTGAACCACTGGTTCATCATTCCTATATTCGTTATCGGAGGATTGGTACTCTTTCGCTGGTTTGAGCGGAAAGGGCTTTAACTGGAGGGAGAGAAATATTAATGCCAGAGGAGATTGGTACTGGCTCACTAAAGCAACAGGAAACAGTTTAGTCACCGATCTACGGCCTCATTGCATTGCTTGCTCAACGAAGTGAAGTTACCTTGAAAGCGAGGGCGATGGTTGAAAACACTGGGGGTTTGAGGATCAAGAGCAGATTAGAACGTGCGCTCGTCCTGGCATATCCTTACGCCCTTTGGTGTCGAGATCGGAATCGACTCGAGCTGGATAAAAATGCCAGAATGCCCTGCCCTGTGGGTGGGGAGCTTTACTGGCCAATGTCAAACACCAAGATTTTTCGATAGAAGGGGGTTTTGAAATGAAAAGATTGTTGATTTCTCTTGTCGTGTTGATTGCCATAACCACGTTTGGAATACGAGACGCAAGCGCACGGTCTGAGTGCACCGAGCCCATCTCGGAGCTCTTCCAGCGGGTCTCGCCTGCAGTTGTGTTCATCTCGACAATCACCATCGACCCCTTTAGGGTCAGCGACCGGGTGGGCTCGGCCATTGGCTCTGGCTTTATCATCAGCGCGGATGGCCTCGTTTTAACGAACTCACACGTAGTATTCGGGAGCCGGGCAATCAGCGTGACCCTGGACGATGGCAGCACGGCACGGGCGGAGCTTCTGGGGGCGGATCCAATCCTGGATATTGCGGTTCTTCGCGCTCCATCCCTTCCCAAAGGGTATCCTATCGCAAAACTGGCTGACTCGGATGCGCTAAAGGTGGGTGAGGAGGTTGTGGCCATTGGCAACCCCCTCGGTTTAGAGCAGACCATTACGCGTGGCATTATCTCGGGCATCAACAGGATCCTCCCCTCATCTCCCATGAGTATGACAATTCCCATGATCCAGACCGATGCGGCTATTAACCCGGGCAACTCAGGTGGCCCATTGCTGAATCGGTGCGGAGAGGTCATCGGTATAAATACGTCGACCATAACAGGTGTTGAGAATATCGGCTTTGCCATACCCATCAATGTTGCCAAGCAGATATTTCCTCAACTGGTGAAGCACGGGCGTGTGATCCGTCCCTGGCTCGGCGTTGCCGGCAAGCTCATCAGCGGAGAGCTGGCCACAATCCTCAAGGTGCCTTTGGCAGACGGCTTTCTGGTGGAGACAATAGAGCCGGGGAGCCCTGCCCAGAAGGCAGGGGTACAAGGAGGCGCGCTGCCCATAAGGATCGCCGGAGCCGAGTTCCTGCTCGGGGGTGATATCATCACCACTGCCAACGGGCAGCCTCTCAATGACCCGGAGAAGTTTACTAAGTTCGTTCAATCGCTGAAGATTGGCGATACCGTTCATCTGACACTCTATCGTGAGGGAAAGACAAGGAAGGTCGAGTTCCGCCTCCCGGAGCGGCCAATCCTGCCAGGCGATTTAACACCCTGCGACCAACGCGTTCTGTCGCCGATGTAGATCTGAGGAATCACCCCGCCTGCATCACTCAGTGCGAAACTTACCCCAAAGATGGGCCGATAAAGCGTGCGATCAGGAGCGAGTCCTAGGATCGAGAGGGTACTTTGCATGATGGCATTTAAAGAAGGTGGGATATTGAAGTCATTCATAGGAGCGATTAAGAAGGTTCACTTCAGCTTGTGACCACTATGTTACCATATATACTACTCATTGTTGGATTCGTACTATTGATTAAAGGTGCAGACTTTCTTGTTGATGGCGCCTCATCGATCGCACGGCGATTACAGGTCTCTGATCTGGTAATTGGATTAACGGTTGTGGCATTCGGCACCTCAACCCCTGAATTTTTTGTGAACATTATTGCGAGTATCAAAGGTGATACTGACATTGCCATTGGAAACGTTTTAGGGAGTAATATTGCCAATATCTTTCTTATTCTCGGCGTGTCTTCTATTATTTATCCTTTAACCGTTACAAAGGGGACAGTGTGGAAAGAAATCCCCTTTAGCCTCTTG
>JABXJY010000333.1 GCA_013375385.1 Desulfobacterales bacterium | reverse complement strand
TTCCTGTTGGGATTCACGTGGAGGAAAACATCGGCCTGGATTTGCTGTTCAAGTTGAGAGGAGCGAGGGAAGCGCCATCTGACGTCATCATAGTAACCATGGACAAGGTCTCTGCTGACAATCTCAACCTGCCAACAGAACCCGAGAAATGGCCTCGCTCTCTCCATGCCCGCCTCACTAAAAACTTGGCCAAAGGAGGTGCCGCAGTTATTGTCTTTGACATCATTTTTGACGAGCCTCGTTCCCCCGAGCATGACAATCTATTTGCCGAAGCGATCGGTAATGCACGGAACGTTGTCCTAGGTGAATGCATCAAAAAGGAGACCGTGCCCTTGACTGACGAGGAGGGGACCCATAGGGGAGATTTGAATATTGAAAAGGTGGTGCCGCCGATTCCCACCCTTGCACGATCCGCCGTTGCCCTAGCACCGTTTCCTTTACCCAAAATACCTGTCAAGGTAAGCCAATATTGGACGTTCAAGACAGGCGCCGGAGATACGCCGACTTTGCCGGTGGTGGCGTTTCAGGTTTACGCACTACAAGTATACGATGAACTTATCCGGCTGTTGGAAAAGGTCAGTCCATCTCAAGCGGAAGAACTCCCACTGAACAAGGACGCAATAATTACGAGCAAAAGCCTTAAGAAGCTCATGCTACACCTAAGGGGTATCTTCAAAAAGAAGCCATTGATTGCGGAAAAAATGTTAGAGGAGTTGCAGAATTCAGGAGCTGTGTCTGTTGAGGAGAAAAAGAACCACATCCTCGAATCACTCATAAAGATGTACCAGGGCGCCAATAGTCGGTACCTGAATTTTTACGGACCTTCTGGCACCATTACCACGGTTCCCTATTGCCACGTACTGGAACCTCAGGGAAAATCGGCTGACGGCCAAAACCAACTCGACCTAAACGGCAAGGCTATATTTGTGGGTCTTTCAGAAAAGTTGCGACCGGAGCAGAAAGACGGCTTCTACACCGCTTTCTCTCAACCAAGCGGGATAGATATCAGTGGCGTCGAAATTGCAGCAACCGCCTTCGCAAACCTCCTAGAGGATATGCCTGTTCGGCCACCTTATTTCGGCGCGCATCTTGCCACTATCTTCCTTTGGGGAATGGTGCTGGGCATTCTTTGTCGTCTCTTTCCAACTGTCATTGCTGCAGTGAGCATGATAGGGATGAGCGCCCTTTATCTGGTGGCTGCGCATTATCAATTCAGGACCACTGGCAGCTGGTATCCGGTGGCTCTTCCCCTTTTTTTCCAGGCGCCCCTCGCTTTCTTTGGCTCTGCCTTGTGGAGGTATTTCGATACGCATAAGGAGCGTCAGAATATCAGAAAGACGTTTGGATACTTCCTGCCCGATAAGGTGGTGGATGAGTTAGCGAAAAACATGGCAGATGTCAGAACAAGTAGCCAAATGGTCTATGGCACTTGTTTGTATACGGATGGAGAGGGGTATACGACTTTATCTGAAACCATGGATCCAAAGAAGCTCGGCAGCTTCATGAATAGGTACTATGAAGCCATTTTTGAGCCAGTAAGACAACACGGTGGGATCGTGTCGGACGTCAAAGGAGATTCTATGCTGGCGATATGGGCAACGGCACATCCTGATGCCGCTGTTAAGAATCAGGCCTGCAACGCAGCGCTTGATATTGCGAGTGCGGTGCATCGGTTCAATCGGATCAATCGGGCTTCCAATACTTTGCAGCTTCCAACTCGCATCGCTTTACATTTTGGGCACATGCTGCTCGGCCCCTTTGGAGGTATCAACCATTATGAGTATCGGGCTCTCGGAGATATCGTCAATACGGCGGAAAGGATAGAGCGTCTGAGTAAAAGGCTGGATATACCCATATTGGTGTCCAAGGAGATGCTGTATCAGCTTGGTGGTTTCCTGACAAGAGAACTGGGGAAATTCCTTTTGCTTGGGAAAGCAAAGCCGATCGAGGTTTATGAATTGATATGTCGTATAGATGAATGCAGCGACCAACAAAGAAGTCTCTGTGCGGCATTCGCCCAAGCACTCAGCGCTTACAGGAGGCAATCCTGGGACGAGGCGATCCAGATATTTCATGATTACATGAAAGTCTCCGGGAAAGATAAACCCTCGATCTCTTATCTAGACTTGTGCGAGAAGTACAGGCAGAATCCGCCTGGAGAGCTATGGGACGGAATAGTCTGCCTGGATTAAGAATATAGAAGAAGGAGGGAGCTATGAGGCAAATCAAGACCTGGTTCTTAATCCCGACGATATTCATAGGCATGTTTATAGGATATCCATTGCCGGACGCTGG
>JABXJY010000332.1 GCA_013375385.1 Desulfobacterales bacterium | reverse complement strand
TATGAAACAGCGATGGTTTAATGAGGCTCCATCCCCATTAAATGCCTGGCCGGTGATCTCCCTGTCAGTAGAAAGGCTTACGACCCCTCTCAGGTTGTCATGCCATTATTGTTGATACATCACGGCCGCAGTCAAGCACTGCAGGCCTTGGATAAACTTGGACAAGACACTGGTCTGTGGAAACTTCTAAATACTTCCAGGCCGGGACAAACAACCACCTTCTATCCCCTCATGAGCGCACCGCCGGCGACCATGCGGTTTACCTGGTTGGTTCCCTCGTAGATCTGCATAAGCTTGGCATCGCGCATATACTTCTCCACGGCATAATCTTTGGTGTATCCGTATCCGCCATGGATTTGCACGGCATCAGTGGTCACGCGCATGGCCACATCCGTTGCGAAGAATTTCGCCTGCGCCGCTTCCCTGGTGTACCGCCTTCCCTGATCAGCCATCGACCCGGCATACCAGGTAAGCGAACGGGCGGAATCCACTGCCGCAGCCATATCCGCCAGCATGAAGTTCAGGGCCTGAAAAGTGCCGATGGGCTTGCCGAATTGAACTCTCTCCTTGGCGTAGTTCAGGGCAGCCTCAAAAGCGGCGCGGGAGAGTCCCACAGCGCAGGCTGCAATGTTCGCCCGGCCCTCGTCGAGGGTTTCCATGGCGATCTTGAAGCCTTCGCCTTCTTTGCCCAGGAGGTTCTCTCGGGGAACGACGACATTGTCAAGGTTGACCTCGGCCACGTTCAGAGCCCGCTGGCCCATCTTGTCCTCAACCTTTCCGATGGACAGGCCCGGGGATTCACGGGGGATGACAAATCCAGTGATGCCTTTCGTGCCCTTGGTGGGGTCGAGGGTGGCGAAGATGCTATAGAGATCTGCGTAACTGGCGTTGGTGATGAAGCATTTCTGCCCGTTCAGCACGTAATGATCGCCCTCCAGCTTAGCCAGGGTCTTCAGGCTTCCGGCGTCAGATCCCGCTTCCCTCTCGGTCAGGCAGAAGGAGGCGGTCTTGCCCGCCTGGTTTAACGGGATCAGGAATCGGCGCTTTTGTTCATCAGTTCCTCCGATGAGAATGGGGCTGCAGGCCAGAGAGTTGATCCCGATCATCCCGGCAACGGCCACGCAGGCTGCGTTCAGCTCTTCCACGACCAAGGCCGCATTGACCAGCCCCACTCCCTGCCCCGCGTACTCCTTGGGGCAGGTGAGGTTCATGAGGCCGGCAGCGTGGGCTTTCTTGATGATTTCCCCCGGGAAGGCCGGTTCCTTGTCGTACTGCAAGGCAACGGGAGCAATCTCCTTCTGGGCAAAATCCCGGGCCAATTCTTGCAGTGCTCTTTGCTCTTCGCTCAAGTTAAAGTCAATCATCTGAGTCCTCCTTTCCAATTACATAGTGATGCTGAGATCTTTGAAACAAATTAAGTGCTCATCCGTGGCATGAGCCATTCTGTCTTCTGATAGGAATATCGCTAATTCAAACCCTCACAAATGTCAAGGAGAAACCAGAAAATTTGAGAACAGTGATAGAGCCCTTAGAAAAAACCACGGAGAGGTCGATAAAATCAGTTTTGACCCCTTTTTCCTTTTGATGGGCAGACAGATAATTCTTCTTGACTTTAAGGGCTTTTTGCCGTTCCATAAATTCAAGATTTCTCTCTCAGTCATCTTACCCCTGTCTAGAGGTTACCCATGGAAAGACACCTCCCAATGTGCCCACCCGGTTCCAAACACCGCGTTCTCTGTCCTGTCGGCGGCCTGAGGTATGACCCCTTTCAAGCACAACCACCCGTAAGGCTGGGATGGAAAGCCACGGGTAGTAAAGGTTGCAGTTTCTTCGAAAATATCAAACATAATTGAAAAGGAGGATGATGGCGTATGGAAAAATTGATCATAACAGCTGCTCTGACTGGAGGAGACTTCATCTCCAAGCTCCAGACCGATTACGTACCCTGTACCGTGGAGGAGATAGTTCAAGAGGTTGTTGAATGTCGGAAAGCGGGTGCTTCGATCGTTCACCTTCATGCCAAAGAACCGAAAACCGGCGTGCCCCACGCGGACCCTAACTCAGTATTCCCCGAATATATCAGGAGAATTAGGGAAAGCGAAGCATCGGAGGTAATCATCAATATAACCACGGGCGGTGGAAGGCCGCTGCCTAAGGAGATAGCAAAGGTGTTGGGACTGGAGCAGAAGACCACGTTAGAGGAGTATGAAAGGACCCTGGATACAGTCATGGAACAAAGGGCCACGTTTGGTCAGGACATGTCTTCATTGAATATGGGATCCATAAACGTATGGGTAGA
>JABXJY010000331.1 GCA_013375385.1 Desulfobacterales bacterium | reverse complement strand
CTCAGCTCTACCAACAAAGAATGTTGTGAACCATGTAGACAGGTAACAACATGCATAAGAACCCGTTACTGGGTGAAGACAGTATAGGATAAAGGTGTTTATGTGTCAACGGGAAAACCATCGCAAGATGTCGGACTTTCTGCGGTCATTGGAAGGTTTACCAGAGCCGATAATGAGTATAGGCAAATGGCTACGCACAGACCAGGCGTATGGAAAAACAGATTCCCCATCAAGCCAAAGGGCCAACGCGCAGTCCCCATAGATGAATCCGGTGGTCTTTAAGCGGCAGGGCCCGTGAGGAAAATTGGGCGAGAAAGTGACATAAAGGCTTGATCTTTGGATAAAAACCCCATAGGTTTGTTTCTTGGGACTAGGAAGGCCTGAAGCATTCCAATATGTAAACCAAGGAGCTGGCGCGATGACGCAAGCAGTGAATGGAGGAACACCATGTCTTTTGACCGAACCACCATGACGGTAGCCCAGTTGCAGGAAGCCCTTGCAAAGGCACGAAGACGCCCGCATGGAGATGTGCATAAGGGGAAATTGATTATCCCCCCTGGGGTGTATCAGACCCCCGGGAGAGAAACGAACCTTTGCATCAGCCGCTTTGCCTTCCTGGATTGCACGGGTTCAATACACATAGGCCCGTGGTGTATGATCGGGGCGCGGAGCCGGATCTACACCCACGACCACATACATATGGGGAAAAAACCACTTCTGGAGGTGGAGGAGGAGTTTGGCGTCCTCTGGCAAGATAAGTACATTGGGGCCGATGTCTGGATACACGACAATGCCATCGTACTGTACCAGGCAACACACATACCGGATGGTGTGGTACTTGGTGCCGGATCCCTTCTGACCAAGAATCCAGGCCCATATGAGATCTGGGCAGGTATACCGGCAAGAAAACTCGGCATAAGGACAGAGGTCGACAAAGAAACCTTAGAGAGGATCGTAAGCAGAGAAGGCTTTTCCTTGCAAAATCTGTCCTGAATACTCAGGCACGCCACAATCACGATCGGTACAAGCCTTATCCTGCACCTCACTATTGCCCCGATCACTTTCTTACCCATCCCGCATGGAGGGAAAACGACTCTTGTTTTGAGGCTAATCTTTGGGGGTTTTTGCTTGCATGCCTATCGCACATTGTATAATAATAGGCATGTCTCTTTGATCCATAGAATCCAGGCGCCCAGGGTAATGGTTTGAAAAAGCGATGAGCCAGTGTATTTTGAGCGCCTCACGGCTTTCGGCCCAAAAAGCTGTCCGCAACTGGAGAAGGCATGGACCTGAGAGCTGAACTGGAAAAAATTCTCCACGATGTGGGGCCAGAAAACATCTGGCGACCAGTCTACGACAACGAGAACGTGCTTCTTGCCGACGGTATTGCGGACATGCGCGACGGACGTCCCCAGGACATGTCAAAGGTGGATTTTAGAGGAAAAACCGTCCTGGATCTGGGATGCAATTTCGGCTTCTACTCCTTTCTCGCCAAGCGGTTGGGTGCCAGAAAGGTGGTGGGCATCGATAAGGATGGCCAGGTCATCAAGGGGTGCAAGTTACTAAAAGCCATTCACGGAGTCCGAGATGTGTATTTTCGTGCGGAAGATTTTACGGCCTCGAATATTCCCGGCACCTTCGATATCGCCATGTTGATTAACTTCCTCGGCAAGGTAATGGTCACGGAAGGGATTCAAAAGTCGTTGGACGCCGCTGAACGGCTTTGCCTAAGCACCATGATTATATCTGCACGCCCTTACTACCGCATTTCCAAGCATCTCGGTGGCGACACTGAGAACATCATAAAGCGTTATCCCTCAGTTTATATCAAAAACGGTAGATTTTATCTGATGGAATTCGTTCGTGACTTCTTTCGTGATAGGTGGGACATGTCCATCATCTCGCCGGACTACGATTGTCAGAGCGTCAAGAGGACCCTTTTATTTGTCAGGAAATGAGCCGGGGCATGAAATCTTGCTATAACATTCTGATGTATTCCCACGACACTTACGGTCTCGGACACATTCGCAGGACCATGGCTATCGCCTCCCATCTGCGGGATTCTCACACCAACATCCTTATCCTGACCGGTTCCACTATCACCGGCCGGTTTCCCTTACCGGATCAGATCGATTTTGTCCGCATCCCTGGAATGATCAAGAAGACCAACGAGGAGTATCTTCCCCTCTCCATCAAGATCAATCCCGAGCACGCTCTTGATATCCGGAAAAATATCATCAAAGCCACCGCCAAGACCTTCCAACCCCACCTCTTCATTGTGGACAAGGAGCCCCTTGGCCT
>JABXJY010000330.1 GCA_013375385.1 Desulfobacterales bacterium | reverse complement strand
GAAGGCCCATCTTCCGTATAGGTTTTTATGGCCTTATGAAATATCCCGATCGCCTCTTCCAAGGATTGCCTCCTGTAAGCGCTGATTGCTTCGGCGAACATCTCACAAAGGCTTCTCTGTTGTTCATTAGATTCTTCCATACGACATATTAATTCGTGAACCGCAATTGGCTGTGATTTCCCAACCAAAAGGAATTTTCCACACTCTCTTGTCAGGAAACCATCAAGGTCATACATCACCTCTTCGGACACCAATATCCGTGTCCCCAGGTATTTATTCAGTCCCTCTATCCTTGACGCCGTATTGACGATATCTCCGACAGCGCGATACTCATAATGGTCGATGGCACCAATAGTGCCCAGCGACATGTGCCCGGAATGTAAACCGATACGAGTTGGAAGCTGCAAAGTATCGGAAGACTGCTTGAATCGATGCACTGCACTGGTAATATCCAGTGCTGCTAGGCAGGCCTGATTCCTGAGAACGGCATCAGGGTGTGCCGTTGCCCATATCGCGAGCATAGAATCTCCTTTAACGTCCGACACGGTTCCACCGTGTTGCCTTACTGGCTCAAAAATAGCTTCGTAATATTGATTCATGAAGCTGCTGAGTTCCTTTGGATCCATGGTTTCCGATAACGTGCTATATTGTTCTGCATCCGTAGACAAACAGATCCCATAGACTATTTGGCTACTTGTTTTGATATCTCCCATGTTTTTCGCCAACTGATCCACCACCTTATCGGGCAGGAAGTATCCGAACGTCTTTCTGATATTTTGACGCTCCCTATGCGTTTCGAAATACTTCCACAAAACAGTGCCAAAGAAAGCGAGAGGTGCCTGAAAAAATAAGGGGAAAACCAGCGGATACCAACTGCCTGTGTACGTAAATTGATACTGGATAGCCATTAGATAAAGTATGCTCATCCCTATCACGCTTCCCGCAGCGATGAAAGTGGGAAATAAAAGACAAAAAATGCCCAGCACAACTCCCCAAAGAAAAATAATGGCTAGATGTGCACGAAAACCAGGCGGCTGAACAGGCATATCCTCTAACAGGTTTGCGAAAGCGGTTGCCGCAATTTCAACGCCGCTTATATCCAATCCGCTTTTTTGAGAGAAAACGGTAGTGAAGCCGTCTTTCTGTTCCGGCCGCAAGCGTTCCGAAAGTCCAACAAAAACAGCTTTGCCGTTGAAATCAAATTGTTTTTGAGTGACAACCGATTTTTCCTGAGGCCGCAGTACTTGATAATAGGGAACAGTGGTAATGGTGCCGGGAGGTCCATAGAAATTCAGGTAGCGACTGTCGGCGCTTTGATACATCCGTATAAGTGATTTGAGGATCTGATTCTTTTTCACGTCAACAAGTAATGTCTTTGCATTCTGCAACTCCTCTAACATTTTCTCAGGAATCAATGGCTTCTTTTTGAAGATATGTCTCTGAACTCCGATAAGCTTTTCAACGCTTTTGGTCGTAATGATTGCATCTTTGTCATGGGGTAGTTTCTCGGCTTGAGATGGACTAACCGTTTCCACCAATCGGATAAATTCATCGTACACCTCGAATGCGAAGATTTGGAACACCACGATCGGCAAAGTCGGTGTATCTCCGGCGCCTGTCTTAAACGTCCAATACTGGCTTACCTTGACAGGTACTTTGGGTAAGGGAAACGGTGCTAAGGCAACAGCGGATCGTGCAAGGGGAGGAATGGGTGGCACCAGTCTCTCAATGTTCAAATCCCCCGTATGCGCCCCGCCTTCGTCAGTCAAGGGGACTGTCTCCTTTTTGAGGTATTCAGAGAGGACAACGTTGCCCGCGTTGCTCATCGCTTCGGCAAACAAATTGTCATGCTCCCTGGAACGAGGTTCGTCGAAAATGATATCAAAGGCAATAACTGCGGCTCCTTCTTTGACCAAATTTTCAGTGAGCCGGGCATGTAGGAAGCGAGGCCATTTCTCGGGCTCTGTTGGCAAGTTAAGATTGTCAGCAGAGACTTTGTCCATGGTCACGATAATGACATCAGATGGAACTTCCCTCGTTCCCCTCAGCTTGAACAGTAAATCCAAGCCGATGTTTTCCTCCAGATCAAGCCCGACAGGAACGAGGCTTGCCACCAGGCCCAATATGCCTACCAGCAAGCCCACGGTTACTGCCTTAGACAGAGGAGACATTACCCAATCCTCTTTACTAATCAATAGTCAATTTTTGCTCAAAGGACGCCGATACTGTATTTGAGAGAGCTTTAAGAAGCCTTTATCAGAAAAATGCAAAAGCCTCCAAAGGAACGCAAAAATGCCCTTGGAG
>JABXJY010000329.1 GCA_013375385.1 Desulfobacterales bacterium | reverse complement strand
TGTTCATAGTTCCCCTTTTTGTTCTTTTCCTTGGCTCTATTCCCCCAGGAAAGGCATTTCCTGATGATAGCCTATCAACAGTTACTGAAGGGATTGGTGGTAGATATGGAAATGCTAAAGGATTGGCGGCTGAGTATACCAGGGAGGCTATCAGCAAGACGATGGCCAAGTTGGGAGCAGCAGACAGGCATGATCTGGCCAAAGGAAGGCTCTATTTCAGGCCTCCCCACTTTGTCCGCCTTGAACAGGCTTCCCCTCAAGAAGAATTACTCCTCACCGATGGACAGACACTCTGGTGGTATGTTCCCCTCAAAAAGGAGGCTTACAAATACCCTGCCAAGAAGTTTGGCCAGGAATTGCGCCTTCTCAGCGATGTTCTTAAAGGCTTGAAAGATGCACAAGACAGATTTCAAATCACCCTCAAGGCAATACCTGGAACTAGTACCTATCATCTTATTCTCAGGCCGGAACCACCGTGGCAAGACATTGATCACCTTGAAGTGATCATATATAAAGGAGATTTTGCGATTAAACAGGTGGATATCTATAACAATATAGGCGGACTCACCAGATTCCTTCTCAGTACCTGGAAAGAAAAAGATCGATTTAGAAATGGATTCTTTTCTTTTTTCCCTCCTCCAGGTATAAAGGTTATAGAGAAATAAGGCCTGCCCCTGCCTGACCCAACCAATTACTGACACACATTTACCTACACCTCGCTTCCTGCCAGTTCCCACTTTTCACTCTGATAACGAGTAATACCAAGTTGCAGTCATGTCATTGCGAGGAGCGAAGTGACGTGGCAATCTATCCTATTGAGCCCGCCCTGCGACTTGCCGGGAATAGGCTGTTGGCGCTGCAATATTTCGGAAACGGAAGCCTTAAAAATCAAGCATGGCAAATCAGGTCTGGGCCAGGGATTGCTTCACATTCGTTCGCAATGACGTTTATAAATGGTAGCCCTTTGAATGCAACTTGGTATAAGAATTATGGGGACCGATTCTTACTCAAGATGGTTTCTACCCAATGTCTGATCATCAAAAGAGCGATTCAAATCCCACATGCCCCTGCTTAAAGTAATCTTCATGGGTTCGTGCAGGACGTGCACGGCCTCTCATGTGTTGGAACTTCATTCTTCTAAGATCGACAGCACTGATCTAACCGGTTGAGGCAGCTCATCCATTTCGGGTGGTTCGGGAGGGGTGTCTTCATCAAATTCTTCATCATCTTCTGCTGGTTCAAAACCATATTTCTGCCAGACACCATATAGCAAACGATAGTCGCCATCTTTGAGGTATTCACGGTTTTTCGCCAAAAGGTCCAAGAGATAATCACCTGACTCTAAAGTTTCTTCAGTCTCCTCATCCTCATCAGAATCGTAATAATCATAATCTGAATAGCCATCGTTATAACTAAATCCCGGATTCAGGTGACAGTGGATTGACAAAATTACTCGATTCCCTTTTGATTGGACGGTGATGCCCATGTCATCGCTTCCAGTAAACTCGTACGCCTTTATTTCCTCAATTCCCTTTCGGTCCGTATCAAAGGCTATCGCAAGGGTCCACCAGCCATAGCTTTCCGAATACATCACATCGTAATAGCTCTCCACAAGTGGCACCCACCCACCTGGAAGGTCGGACCATTCACCATGATAGATGAAACTCACTCTGCGTCTTGTAGGGTTTGCTCGACTGGACAGATCGGAAACTGCTTCCCGTTGAGAGCGATCTAATGCCTTTTCAACGGCAAAAAACTCATACGATGTCGAACTGTGATCCGCCTGAAACCCTCTGCGTATGCTCAATATCTTCATCCTTTCCCTCCTTTCTTTTCGCTTTTTTTCGTTTTTTCTTTTTTCCCCTGGATTTGCACAAAAGCTCCCTATGTATTGGGACATGGCTTTTTATCCATAATGGGTAACCCTCTACATCGGAAGGCCCTTCAATCCATTCTGCGATCTGCTCATGGGTAGCAAATGGAAAGCCAGCAGAGGTATATCCAATAGAACCTTGAATATCCGAGACACATCTTCATGAAAGCTAGCGTAGTTGTCCATCTTTTTTTTCGCAGGTTTTCCAGATATGCTTATGGCATCAGGTGAATTATTGAGTGCTTTCATCGCAGTCCGCTGTCCAACCCCATAACGTTTCACATATTCACCCACTGAAATTGCTCCGCAGTCTTTCAAATATTGGGCTAAATCCAGCCCTCTACCAATCCTTCCCAGTTGCGTCAATGGCGGCAACAGCGGTTCCGGGCAGCCTGGATCACCTCCCATAACATCAGGGGCAAAGACGCGACA
>JABXJY010000078.1 GCA_013375385.1 Desulfobacterales bacterium | reverse complement strand
AGAAACTTGGGATCAAGGGCTACTTCGACATTCAAATCCAGTCGGTTAAATTGTCACCATGTAAACACTTTTGAACGATACCAATAGGTTAAGAATAAAAGGAGACAGCGGGCATGATACCTGGAGTGGTCATTCTAGATATCTTCTTGATTTGGGGATGATAGATGTAGAAGAAGATTTCAGTGGGTCAATAGATTCTGAGACTTACGATACAAGGGTAAGCCTGTCCTTTATTCATCCTGAGTATACGAATCTGTCTCTAGGATTGAACCTGATCCATTTGTGTTGAAAGACTATCCTATCCCGGACAGGTAGCCCGGATAATGGAACTCAAAAACTTGAACTTGAATATAATACCTTCGATTTAGGAGTATTATACAATTTTGCAAATGGGATAAATCTCGGCCTAATGCTAAGAAACATTTACGGGGTATCCTCAAAGGATCAGGATGATGGCTTCTCCTTACCAAGGTATGCTACGTTGGGGATATCCTTCCAGAAGGATGGATATACTTTTTCTTTAGATAATGAGATAATACGTGGAAGATATGGGGGGAAGGATAAGAAAACAGCCAAGTTCTGGCTTTTGAGAGGCGGGGTTGAGAAGGAAATTGAGGGTATCTTAAGACTAAGACTCGGCCTGATATATCCTGCAGTAGCCTATACTTCGACGGTAGGGGATATGAGAGAAGATATTCGATCGCCTAAGATCGGCGGTGCAGCAGGAGTTGGTGCAGAATTCGATAGATTCATTTTTGATTTTGCAGTATATGGAGACCCTGCAAAAAGCTATGTAGAGCAAGAAAAGGTGGTTACTTCTGTAGGAACAATAACAGTGAAGTTTTAACTGAGTTGCCTTTCCCATCTCTTATAAGCAGAGAGGTGTCGTGACGAAACCAGGAAATATCATTATCAAAAACCTCCGTTACATTTGCCTGATAAGTGTCACTATCCTTGGATTGATGCCTCCTGTAGGTACAGGAGATGGGTCAAATGGGACCAATCCCGAGCCAGATCCAAACCTAATTATACGAATTAGCTCGCACATATCCCCAAAATAGTGCTATAATTAAATGTTTTAGATATAAACAAATGAGTCGAGACTTTTGTGTGACTTTTCAAAGAAAGCATGAATAAGGACGGTAGCATGAAAATACTTCTCGTTTATCCAAAATATCCCGATACCTTCTGGAGTTTTAAGTATGCGTTACGATTTATCTCGAAAAAGGCAACTCACCCACCGTTGGGGTTGCTGACTGTAGCAGCAATGCTTCCAAAGGAGTGGGAGAAAAAACTTGTGGATATGAATGTAACCACCCTGAGGGAAAAGGACCTTCAGTGGGCTGATTATGTGTTTATCAGTGCCATGTCTACCCAGAAAGCATCGGTAAAAGAAGTAATCAGCAGGTGCAAAAAAATGGGTATCAAGACTGTAGCCGGTGGTCCCCTCTTTACGACTGGATACGAAGAGTTCGAGGATGTGGACTATCTTGTGCTCAATGAGGCCGAAATCACGCTTCCAGCCTTTATAGAAGATTTGAACAATGGAAGCGCTAAACATGTCTATTCCTCTAAAGAATTACCAGATATAGGAAAGACACCCATTCCCCTGTGGGAACTTATCAATATGAAAAAATATGCATCTATGAGTACCCAGTATTCCCGGGGCTGTCCTTTTAATTGTGAATTCTGTAATATCCCGGTGCTTTATGGGCGTAAAGTGCGCACTAAGAGTAAAGCCCAAATCGTAGCCGAATTAGAAAATCTTCACTCCCAGGGTTGGAGAGGTGATGTATTTCTTGTTGATGACAACTTTATCGGAAATAAGAGAAGGTTAAAAGGGGAAATCTTGCCCGCTATGATTGAATGGATGGAGAGAAAAAGACATCCCTTCCCTTTTAATACAGAGGCATCTATAGATCTTTGTGACGATGAGGAACTTATGCAATTGATGGTCAAGGCAGGGTTTGCCTCAGTATTTGTCGGCATTGAGACACCGAATGAGGAAAGCCTGGCAGAATGCAACAAGGTTCAGAACAAAAAACGCGATTTAGTAGCCTGCGTAAAAAAGATCCAGAAACTCGGTTTACAGGTACAGGCGGGATTCATCGTAGGGTTTGATAATGATCCTCCCTCAATTTTCGAAAGGCTCAGTGCATTTATTCAGGATAGTGGAATTGTCACCGCCATGGTGGGATTACTAAATGCTCCTCGCAGTACCAGACTCTATCACCGACTTGCAAAAGAAGGGAGGCTGTTGAAGGATATATCGGGCGACAATACAGACTTTTCGATCAACTTTATCCCTAAAATGGATCACGAAAAACTCGTTACGGGTTATAAAAGGATTATCAGCAGAATTTATTCCCCTGAACCTTACTACAAACGCGTTATGACATTTCTAAGAAACTATAAGCCGTTGGGGAAAACGGCATTTCACTTTCATTTCAGCTACCTTGGAGCATTCTTTAAATCAGTATTGTTCCTGGGTATAGTAGACAAAGAAAGGCTTTATTACTGGAAGCTCTTTTTCTGGTCTTTATTCAGACGTCCACAACTTTTCCACTTGGCAATTACTTTTGCCATTTACGGATTCCATTTTCGAAAGATTTTCGAAAATTGTCTGTGAAATATTCGGAAAGAAAAAGCTTCGCAGCAGAAACCTACTCTGATACCATGAAAGGAGTATCTTGAGTCGAGACGATTTGATACAACTGGAAGGTGTCGTGACCAGGGTTTTGGGCTACGGGACCATGGAAATTGAATGCGACGATAATATCATTGTCAGGGGTGTTCTTTGCGGACGGATGAAAAAGAGGAAGATTAAGGTGATGAAAGGCGATCGAGTCCAGATAAGGGTCTCACCATATGATACCTCACACGGAATAATTACCTGGCGCCTCAGGTGATAAAGGGATAGTGAGAGTCGCAGCTCGAAGTCCAGGTTATTCCGAAGGCACTCCGCCTTCCTGTGCTGAGATTATTGAGGTAGAAGAAGTATCTGAAAAGAGCCAAAAGGATAGGAAGGAAGAATTAGAAAAAAGTAGAGAAAGATAAGAAAGCCTGATTTGTTTCTGTAGTACTCTAGAGTCAAAGTATTTTTGCCAGATACGAAAACCTGACGCTCTTTGTTATTATATCCTAGGTACTTGCTGCTGGTGTTAATAGACCATTGTCTCACGTTGCTGTTGCACAGACGTGGGCAGCCATGTTTTTAACGTCAATTCCATTCGGCATAGTCTTTCAGGCTAACGCACTTATCTTACAAATAATGAACTTAGCTCCGATTCGCTCCGCAATCATTCCAGGGGGGTGGCATGTTTCGAATGGCACTAGAAAGCTCATAACTTCAATAAATGGTAGAAATTCCGGTACATTTAATTAACCGTAATTGCAAGAGAATGTTTTAGATTAACAAGGAGGTCACAATGAATATCTACGTGGGTAATCTGTCGTTCGAGGTAACCGAAGAGGATCTAAGGCAGGCGTTTGAGGGCTTCGGGCAGGTAGAATCTGTCAATATCATAAAAGACAGGTATAGCGGGGAATCAAGAGGATTCGGATTTGTGGAGATGCCCGCCGAAGCTGAAGCCCAGTCCGCGATAAATGGCCTGAACGGCAAAGAGTTGAAAGGACGTACCCTTAACGTTAATGAGGCTCGCCCTCGTTCCGAGGCCCGTCGAGGTGGAGGCCGCGGTGGTGGAAAACGAGGTGGATGGCGGCGATCCTATTAGGCGGCCCTCGAAGATAACCTCACAATCATTCACTGGCCCAATGAGGAGCCTTCCATCTCACGGATGTGTGGAAATTTCGGGCATGCATCAAAGTTATTTAGGGTAGTACCACTGCGACTTTTCACAGACGAGCACCTTAGCCCATGAGTTGAGAACAGCGAGAACCCTGGGGAAGGGAGAAATTTGAATGCAGATAAAAGGTGGAAGATGGTTTTGGGTGATCGTAGCGGCCATGATTCTGGCATGGATTGCTTTTCCGGCATTGGCAGCAGAAAAGCAGACCTCCAAGAGTAAGGTTGCGGTTGTCAACGGATCAGTAATCACTCAGGAGGACTTTGATAGAGAGATGAGCCGTGTCCTCCGACGGCTTGCCAGTATGGGAAAGTCTTTCGACGATTCCCAGCTGCTGGCAGTCAAAAAGGAGATCCTTGAAGGTCTTATCAACGGTGAGTTACTTTATCAGGAAAGCCAAAGCAAGGGAATCAAGGTTGAAGAGGTGGCAATCAATGAACAATTGAGCACACTGAAAAAGCGATTTTCCGATGAAGCGGAATTCAAAGCTGCGTTGATAAAGGCACGTCTTTCCGAGCCCGACATAAGATCTCAGATCAAAAAGGGGCTGGCCGTTGAAGAATTCATCACGAGGCAATTTGTTGAAAGAGTTACGATTTCAGGCAAGGAGGTCAGAGCCTACTACGATAGCCACCCGGATTCCTTCAAACGGGCAGAGCAGGTGCGGGCAAGCCACATTCTGATCAAGGTTGACCCCCAGGCCAATGTGCTAAAGAGAGCTGAGGCACGAAAGAGAATTGAAGAGATCCAGCAGAAACTAAGAAAAGGTGGAGATTTCGCCACTGTTGCCAAGGCGTTTTCCGAAGGTCCCAGTAGCGCCAAGGGTGGGGATCTGGGCTACTTCAGTCGAGGAAAAATGGTGAAGCCTTTTGAAGAGGCGGCTTTTGCTTTGAGAACTGGTGAGGTGAGTGATCTCGTCGAGACCAGGTCCGGATATCACCTGATTAAGGTCATTGACAAAAGACCGGAAACGACAATTCCTTATGAGGATATCAAAGACAGGATTGAGCAATATCTAAGGGATAAGAAGGTTCAGAAAGAAGTGAGCCTATACGTTGAGAAACTGAAGGAAAATGCAAAGGTTGAGAGATTTCTGGCAGAAGATCCGCCATAACCCAAACTTCATCTAACATGCATTTCAAACCGAAAGTGAGGGCTCAGGAAAGGGAGGTGAAACCATGAAAGTTCATAAAATCGAAAATTTAGTTGGAATTTATGAGGAGGACAGAAGCGTTAGATGCAGAGATTGCATGGAAGAGGAAGATTGGAAAGAAATCAAACAAGAGAACATTATCACTCTTGACGATGTCGAGATTGGCGAAAAGTTATTCTACTGTGATTACTGCGAGAAAAAGCTGTGAGACAGGGAAAGTGAAAGAGAATAAAGCGGGAGTAAGCGGTGCTTGAAACAAAGCACGGACGGAGGATTCGTTCATCCAAAATATCTTGATAGCCTCTAGAGTCTTAGTGAGCGCGAGCGTCTTTTATGAAAGCATGATTCTAAGCTTTCACACCGAATGAAAACGATGGTATTGAGGTACCTGGACATCTTCAACCTGATTAGACCTTAGATGAGACAATTTGCTAAACGTATGACTATATTATCAAGTCTTTAATAAAATCTTGCTGATCGTGGGCATTGACTATGGCACGAAACCTTAAAAGTGAGCATGCTGCCAGATACCACAATATTTTCGATTTTCCTTATCTTTCATCTAGCCAAAATCTTGGATTCCGAGGTGATTTTTCAATCTGATTTTTCTTGACTTTAGAAACTTTTTATTGTCCCATCCAACGAGAATTTTCACTTCTACCCATTAGCTTCTGTTCTGGAGGTTACACCATGGAGAATGGCCCATTAATCTCCACGGCCCCTAAAAGATATTGCCGGGATATGTGATCCTACCGGTGTAATCTTCGGCCTGATGCCGCATCCGGAGGCCTTCAACCACTTTACCAGCCATCCCGACTGGAGCAAAAAAAGAAACCCTCCTCCCTCAAGGCAAAATGGAGATTTAGCAGGATGGAGAAGGGATCAAGATCTTCAGTAATGCTGTTGAGTGTGTCAAAAATTGTTTAAAACATTCTTAAAGGATTCTATCAATGATAACTTGCGCTACTCCCCCTCCCCCTGTCACTTTTTTTGCGCTGTTTTTTCAACATTTCTTTGTGTCGTTCAGTTTCGAGCCTCCAGGTCCGCTCTATTTCGCTGATTTTTCCGCCTTGACTCTTATCCCCATGTTTTTTGAAGGCGACCACCAATGTATGTTTGCCAATGGTTATGGCGTCATTTTCCTCCAAGACCCTCTTGGTAATCCTTTCTTCATTAACGAAAGTACCATTGGTACTGTTCAGGTCCTCAATGAAATAATGATCCGGACCTTTCATGATCCTCGCATGTTCTCCGGAAACAGCTATGTTATCGATCTGAACATCATTCTCTGCACTTCTTCCAATGGTAATTTGTTCTTTGCCGCTTTCAATCTCTCTAAGCACCGCTTCATTAAACTTCAACAATATTCTCAGCATTGGTTATCTCCCTAAAAGTCAAGATTTTTTGATTCAGAAACCCCATGTTTTTGCAAAAATAGGCCATCAGTACCGGAAACACCATCTTTTTCCCATCTGCTATTGCAAAAACATAAAGGTTCTCCTCACCATAAAGCTGTCCCTCTCGCCACTGTCCCAAGGATCTATCCAGTTTCTCCAGCTACCTCAATCTTCACGTTTTAGGACAGTTTATCCAGGCATAGCTGGATTTCTTTGACCACCTTAGCGGCGGGGTTTAACCTTTTGGTTACGCCTTTGGCCAGCATCTTATCCACGATTTCCACACAACAAGGCGGGACGTCCGGCGCCAGTTCCGGAACCGGGGTATAGGAGCCCTTGGCGATGGCGTACATCACGCCCGTAATACTGTCGCCCTTAAACGGCTTTTCCCCGGTCAACAGCTCATAAAAGACGACGCCAAGGGAAAAGAGGTCGGAACGGCCGTCCACTTTTTTCCCCGCAACCTGTTCGGGCGACATGTAAGCGGGAGTGCCGAGAACCACACCTGTCTGGGTATCGGATATGTCCATAACCCGCGCTATGCCAAAATCGGCGACTTTCACCTGATCGTTTTCCAAAAGCATAATGTTGGCGGGCTTGATATCGCGGTGTACCACTCCCTGACTGTGTGCATAACTGAGTGCCTCGGCCACCGAAGAGATTATTGCGAGCACCCTTTCTACCGGAAGCAAATTTTCTTCCAGGCAATAATCACTCAAATCTTCCCCTTTGAGGAGTTCCATGGCCATGTAAGCCATATCGTGATCCTCGCCCACGTCAAATATCGTCACGATGTTCGGATGCGAAAGCTTTCCGGCCGCCTCCGCCTCGCGGAAAAACCGTGTCTTCACTTCCTCCAACTGGTTGGGTACTTCTGCATATCTCAAAGTTTTGATGGCCACCTCCCGGTTGATCTTGGGATCCTTCCCGAGGTAGACCGTACCCATTGCGCCCTGCCCCAGCTCTTTCAGGATCTCATAGCGACCAAGAGTGGGTTTGGTCGTGCCGTCCCCCATCAATATGCCCAGACCTTGCCTGGAGGAACCCGGGGTAAGAATGAACGTCTGCCCTATGCCTTTCAGATTTTGTATCCTATCCTTAATGTCCTTAAACTCGCCTGCCTTCAATATATGTTCATAGACGGCCAACGCCTTGTTGAACATTCTTTTCCGCTCAAAATCCAGTCCAAGATTAAAAAGCACTTCCTTCACCGATTGGTCTTCAACAGGACATTTTATGAATTTTTCAAAAGCCATATCCAGCATGCCCTGCCCTTGAAAAGACAGACCGAGCGCCTTATTTGCCTGCGTGCTTTCATCCTGCTTTTTGGTGGAAGACCTTCCATACACTTCAAGGCTATAACCGAGGACGGAGAGAAGAATGGGAGCGAAGACCTTAAGCCAGTACCCATACGCCATAAAGAGAAACATAGCAGCACCCACCCAGGTCATTAGGAAGATTCCCAATATTGAGGCGCCGACTCTACGGGTCACCCTGGGTATTACGAACAAAAGAAACACGCCCAAATAAAGAATTACCAACACTTCCAGGGCGAATGCCCAAGCAGGCCGCGAAAGATGTTTGTGGTTCACAATATTCTCAACAACATTTGCTGCTATCTCAACGCCAGAGACGCCCGGGTGAACGGAAGTTTCATACAGGGGAGCCAGTCCTTTGGCGGTAATTCCGACAAGCGCGATCTTTTTCCGAAAGGAATCAGTGGGAATTTTGCCGTTGAGCACGTCAGTAAACGAGAACTTTGTGTAGGTTAGGTGTCGCCCCCTATAATCGATAAGCATCCAGGAGTACATGTCGGTGGGAATTTCCAGGGACTTGAGGCGTAGCCTGCCAAAATCGTCTCTCGCATCTCCGGCCTTCAGATCCTTCAAACTTCCACCCACATACTTTACCGCCACTTGCAGGGCAAAGTAAGGGAAGCACCTTCCCGAATAGTCGATCATTAGCGGCACACGCCGGAACTTGCCGTCCCGGTCGGGGATGAGGTTAATATGGCCAATCGCCCCGGCCTTTCTTGCCAGTTCACTGTAAGTCGCCGTGACCTCCCTGGCGGTAACCCTCTCATCTTTCAAGACATCCACTGGATTTCTGAGGCTCAAAAGCTGTGTTTTCAGGTCAGGCTTTTCCTTTATCCAACTCAGAGAATTCTTCTTCAGGCATGCGGGCATACTGGGGAGTTCCTCACCCTGCGGGGCGCCGGGGGTGAAGAGGAGGGGCAAAACAACGTTGTGGGCGGACTTGACAGCGGACATCAGTCTGGCGTCATGATTCAGCTTCTTCTCCGATTCTGCCAGAATTCCATCGATTTTCCTAAGGCTTTCCCCCTTTCCCAGGGACGGTATTGTTCGTATAGTCTCTCTGATGCTTTTGATCTCCTCCAGTCCTGCGTTCAATTCCTTATCGGAATACAAAAGGTAAATTCCCAGTGTATTGACGCCATACCCGGAGAGGAGGCGGACTACGTCGGCGATATAAGAACGGGGCCAAGGCCAGCTGCCAATATTCTTAATGCTCTTATCGTCAATTTCTACTATTATAACCGGGCTGACATCTTCCCTTTGCCGCAGGCTGGCCATGAAATCATAGGCCTTGTATTCCAGGGACTGCAAAGGGTAAAACTCAAACATCACTCCACCCAGAATCCCTAGAGTTAGAAAGACATATAAAAGCCAGTTGGAAAACAGGACCCTTTTAAGCTTCATGTTAGTCAGAAAAGCTCTTCCGATTGAATTAGTTAATAAGAAGTCCCTGTTTAATAAAGCAGCATAGGAGGAAACAGGCTTGTGTGTCAAGGAAAAAGAGGTCACAACATATGGCGTTGTTTCTGAATGAACTTATATCGAGCAGCTGGGTATTGCCAATGATGAAAAAGAAGAGATGTTGCAATTGCTCGGCAAAATTGAGAAAGAGCTCAGAGTTCTGAACTTCAAAGTCGAAAGAGCATCGAAAAATAAATATACACTCTCCACACTACTGTCTCGCACATCGGAAGATCTGGAAAAATCATCGGAGCTTGTCAAGAAGATATTCGGCCGTTACCTCTCAACTGAGGTGATGAAATCGCTCCTCGAGGACCCTTTAGCGCTGGAACTGGGAGGTGAGCGTCGGAAGGTCACCATCATGATGACCGACCTCAGAGGCTTTTCCGCCCTCGCCGAGCGGCTGGAGCCAGAGCAGGTCGTTCAAATGCTCAACAACTACCTTGAGGTCATGGTGGACATAATCCTCCAGTACAACGGGACCATCAATGAGATCATTGGCGACGCGCTGCTCGTGATCTTTGGTGCGCCGCAACAGATGCCGGACCGGGCTCAGCGTGCCATCGCCTGCGCGATCGAGATGCAGAACGCCATTAAGGAGGTAAACGAGCAGAACCAAGATATGGGCTCCCCCGAATTGGAGATGGGCATTGGTCTCAACGATGCCGAGGTGATCGTGGGCAACGTCGGTTCGAGAAAACGGAGCAAGTACGGTGTAGTGGGAAGCGGCGTGAACATGACGAGCCGAATTGAGTCGTACACCGTTGGCGGGCAGATCCTGGTCTCGGAGTCGGTCCGAAAAGAGGCAGGCGAGGTCCTTCGGATCGATGATCAGATGGAGGTGCATCCAAAGGGAGCCGAGACGCCGTTCACGATTTACAACGTCGGCGGCATCAGTGGTCGATACAACCTCACCCTCG
>JABXJY010000077.1:7585-10106 GCA_013375385.1 Desulfobacterales bacterium | reverse complement strand
ATCTGGGGAGCCATCTCTCTTCCCATGTCGATAAACTCCATGGCATCCATGTAGGGCAAGGGCTTGCCGTCATCACCCTTCTGCCAGTAGTCATTCCGCCGCTTGACCACGCAGCGCTCACCCTCCCGGTAGACTTCCAGCGTGTACGGTCCTGTGCCATGAGGCCGCTTGATGAAATCCCCCTCAAAGGTTCTGTGATTCAACACCAGAGCCGGGTAGTGAAACAGGTGTTCGGGGACGGCGATCTCTGGCTTATTGAGATGGAGTTTCACCTGATACTTATCGGTCTTTTCGATGCCTGCTGGGCTCAGATAGGATCCAACCATACCCAGCAGCGAGGAGCCAACATCTTTGTTCAACCACTGGTTCATGGTAAAGATCACGTCGTCTGCGGTGAACTCATTCCCATTGTTGAATCTGATGCCCAGGCGAAGGTTCAGGGTCCAGGTCTTCAGATCATCACTCGCCTCCCAGTTCTTCAGAAGGCAGGGATGCGTGATGTTGTTGCCGTCAGTAACGGTGAGATACTCTGCGACCTGACGGAGCTGGTTCGCAGGTGCAACCCAGGAGAACTGGGCCGGGTGGGTGACCTTCTGGACAGCACCCGAGACCCGGAGCGTCCCGCCCCGCTGGACCCGGGCAGCCGACACCGGCTTGGGCAGAGTCAACCCGATGAGAGATGAGGCTGCACTCACCGAGACGCCCAAGAGGGCAGCGTGGCGGAGGAACTCCCGACGCGTCAGCTTCCCATTCTCATGCTGGCTGATCAATTCAGGGACGTACGGATGCACTCTCTCTTTTTTCATTTTCTCCTCCCCTATAATGTGATTGGTTGAGATAGTATTAAATGAAAAGATTTGAACTGAAATTATATAGCAAGACGTTTTCTTGTCAAGGATTTTCTGCCAGATTTCATTTCAGCTGAAACCACACCGAGATTGTTTGTTACACAAAACGTAGATTCGGGGAGGGCTACTCGACCTCTAAATCTTGGACATCTAACATGTGGGTGAGCATATTGAGGCCGTCCACAATCTTTTCTGTTTCACTTGCGGGAAGCCTTTTGAGACCATCCACGATCTTCAGTTGAATGGGAGGAGGGGCGTTTTGAGCGAGCACATTGCCTGCTTCCGTCAACTCGATTGTAATCATCCGGCGATCGGGAGAGTTCCTCACCCGTCGCACAAGCCCCTTCTGTTCCAACCGATCTACAATCCCGGTGACCGTGCTGGATTTAACCATAATATGCTTGGCAATCTGGGAAAGGGGGAGGGGGCCATTCTCATAGAGGGCAAGGAGGCAGTTAACCTGGGGAGCACTCACTTGATATTTCTTGTTCAGCTCCTTGGTGTAGAGCTCTCCGGCCTGCATGAGCCTACGGATCAGGTAAATGACCTCCCTGATTCGGTCCTGTGGACCCTCGGAAGTCATCCCTTGAGAGGGCGTTTGGTAATGATTTGAAATCTCCACCTGCTTTTGGAAAAAAGATTTAAACTGAAATGTTCCGTAAAACCTCCATAATTTACCACGAAACACATCAGTAGGGCAATAAAAAACCTCAATAACCCTTTTATTCTTCGGTTGGCTGTATCCTGGTTCCTGCCAGGTGAGATCAGAATCTCCAAAGAAGATTTCTGAGACAATATCCTGCCCGGTAACCGCTGACCCCACTACCTCACTCATTCAATTCTTCTGCCCGCGGTGCGCTGAAAGCAGCTAGGAGGATCACTCCATCGAAGGCTGAATCGCCAAGGTTACATTAGAGGATCTTCTTTATCTCTTCTGTTAAGGCTGGTACTACATCAAAGAGATCACCGACTACACCATAGTCGGCCTTCTGAAAGATAGGGGCATCAGGATCCTTGTTTATGGCTACAATGAATTTGGAGGTACTCATTCCGGCCAAGTGTTGAATGGCCCCTGAAATACCACAGGCAATATAGAGATTTGGGGACACAACCTTGCCTGTTTGCCCTACCTGGTCTGAGTGAGGTCGCCAGCCAGCATCTACCGCAGAACGTGAGGCGCCTACAGTTGCATCGATGAGATCTGCCAGTTCCTCTAGAATTTTATAATTTTCAGGCCCCTTCATTCCCCTTCCGCCAGAGACAATTCTTTCGGCCTCAGTAAGATCGACCTTGCCCCCTGCCTCCTGAACGAACTCAACAACCTTTGTTTTCAGCTGGGAGTCATCGAGGTTAAATTCAGCATCAATTACCTCGACTGACCTTGACTCATCGGGCTCATTCAATTCAAAGACATTGGGCCTTGCTGTGGCTATTTGGGGAGAGCTATCTTTGAAGGTAACCGTGGCGTAGGCCTTGCCCGCATAGATGGGCCTTTTTGCAACCAGGTTGCCGTTCTCAAGAGAAAGTTCTACACAGTCTTGAGCTATACCGACCCCGAGCCTGGCAGCGAGCCGGCCTGAGAGGTCCTTTCCCTGTACTGAAGCGCCTAACAGGATGATAGCCGGCTCATGGGCCTGGGCTAGCTGTGCGATAACCGATACATAGGCATCCGT
>JABXJY010000077.1:6152-7485 GCA_013375385.1 Desulfobacterales bacterium | reverse complement strand
GTTATCTCCTCTTATTTTTGTTAAAAAGCAGGCCTCTTTCAGCTAAATAAGCTTTGCCTCTTCATGAAGTAACCGTGCCAGATTAGCGGCCTTTTCCTGTGGTGTTTCACCTTCTACTATCTTACCAGCCTGTCTTTCTTTAGGAGGCGTGATTTGCATAATCCTTATCTTTGCGCCACGTTCTCCAACTTCACTTGCGTCCAGACCTAAATCGGCAAGTGTCTTAACATCAAAGGGTTTCTTTTTGGCCTTCATTATGCCGGGCAATGATGCATATCGTGGTTCGTTGAGTCCCTTTTGGGCCGTAATTAAGGCTGGCAAAGACGACTCAATAACAAGGGTTCCTCCTTCAACCTCCCTGTGAGCCTTTACGGACGAACCATCTTCACTAACTTCCAATTCAAGAACTATGGATATCTGGGGGATGCCCAAGAGTTCTGCCAGGCTGGATCCAACCAAACCGTAATCATCGTCCACCCCCTGTTTTCCGCAGAGGATGATATCATAGGCAAGGTCTTTAATAACTGCGGCAAGAATTCTGGCAGTACCAAGAGAATCGCTACCGGTAAAGGATGGATCATCTACCAATATTCCTTTATCGGCACCCATGGCCAAGGCGGTTCTTATGGATTCGGTTAACCGTTTTGGCCCCACTCCGATAATGGTGACCTCACCGCCAAATTTTTCTTTGAGTCGTAGGGCCTCTTCAACCGCATACTCATCGTATGGGTTCATAACCCATTTTATATTATCAGTAACGATTGACATACCATCTGGGGCAATCTTGATTTGAGTTTCTGTATCAGGTACCTGTTTGAGACAAACTAATATGTTCACGTTATCCCCCTTTCTGATTATCTTTGACTATTAATTCCTTGAGATTTGCCACATCATACCGGCAAACATAACCCTTTATTTGGGTTACAATCCTTAGCACTAAAGTATTTAGTGTGTCAATACCGAATAAGATAGAAAGAGTTAAAAAATTGCGGATGTCCGTCGATTGTTGTCCGTTGTGGATTTGTTCTCCTATGCAATGCACAATAAACACTCAAGCCTTTCCCTCAGGGCTGCAAAATTACCCCTTGACAGAATATTTGCCCAAAAATTATACTCTTACCCAAAATATAGTCACATTATAGCTATATTATAGTCACTTCTTAGTTTGCTGCCCTGTGGAGAGGGAACAAGGATGAGATACGGCCTGTTCTTGGGATGCACCATACCGGCTCGCTCCAGAAATTATGAATTATCGGCAAGGGGCATAGCTTCCCGCCTGGACCTTGAATTTATCGATGTGGAGGGGTTTTCCTGTTGCGGCTTTCCTCTTGAG
>JABXJY010000077.1:4556-6052 GCA_013375385.1 Desulfobacterales bacterium | reverse complement strand
GCATTTTGCAAGGATAGTTCTGGAGGATATCGGGTTAGAGAGGATTAAAGAGGAGATTCAACGCGATCTGAAGGGATTAAAGGTAGCCACCCACTATGGCTGCCACTATTTAAAACCCTCATATATCTATGAAGGCTTTGATGATCCCCAAGATCCCCTAACCCTTGAGCAGATTCTTGAGGCAACAGGTATCACCAATATTCAATACAGACGAAAAAAGGATTGCTGTGGGGGACCTGTTCTTCTTTCAGATGAGGAGGTAGCCCTCACGATAGCGCAAGAGAAACTAACATATGTCAAAGAGGCCGGGGCTGATTGCATGAATCTGGTGTGTCCTTTCTGCAGCCTAATGTTCGATGCCAATCAAAGAGGGATTGAAACTCAATTTGGGAGTGAATTTGCTATCCCTGTCCTCTATTTGCCTCAGATAGTAGGGCTGGCTATGGGTTTAAGTCGCAAAGAACTCGGTCTTAACCTTAACGCCGTCAGTACCAAGAAATTGGAATCAGCATTGGAGGTAGAGACATTACGGAAGGATAGGGGAGGGCAATGAAAAGGATTAATGCTGGAGACTCTGATCCTGATTTCATTGAGGAGCTTGATTCATCTTCCTTTATAGGTGGTTTCAGGGGTTGCTATACCTGCGGCACCTGTACGGCAGGGTGTCCGGTGCATAGGGCACGCAAGGATTATGATCCCCTTCGCATCATTAGGATGCTGGTTCTCGGTCTGAGAGAGGAGATATTGAGGAGTGATATGATCTGGCTCTGTTCTGACTGCTATACCTGCCAGGAGAATTGCCCCATGGAGGTGAAGATTACCGACATAATAAATCACCTCAAGAATCTTGCAACTCGTGAAAGGAATATCCCTCTCGGGGTAGCCACCCAGGAAAAACTTCTTAAGGATCAGGGCAAGATCTACCTTGTTGATGACTTCGATAATAAGAAGAGGGCAAAGGTAGGGCTTCCTGCTCTTCCTGCAATGGTAGAGGAGGCAAAGGAATTGCTCAAGAAAAGATAACAATAACCAAAAGTACCGTCTGTTGTCAGGTGTCCGTTGTTTGTTGTGACTGACAGATCAAGAATGGCCGGCAACCCGCAACAGAGTAAGTGCTCGGGAATACAACTGACAACTGACGAATGACCAATGACTGAGAGGTAGACTATGTCCGAAAGGAAGCTTGGCTCAATCCTCATCGCAGGTGGAGGGATTGCTGGTATGCAGGCAGCCCTCGATCTGGCCAATTCAGGTTATTATGTATACCTTTTGGAGAAGAATGCGGCCATTGGAGGGGTTATGTCCCAGCTCGACAAGACATTCCCCACCAATGACTGCACCATGTGAATTATCTCACCCAAACTGGTCGAGGTCGGCCGGCATCTCAATATTGAAATCATCACGTATGCCGATATTGAATCCATCGAAGGCTCTGCGGGAAACTTCAAGGTAAAGATCAGAAAACGTGCTCGTAGTGTCAACACCGACATCTGTAC
>JABXJY010000077.1:0-4456 GCA_013375385.1 Desulfobacterales bacterium | reverse complement strand
TCCATCGAAGGCTCTGCGGGAAACTTCAAGGTAAAGATCAGAAAACGTGCTCGTAGTGTCAACACCGACATCTGTACCGGCTGCGGCAGTTGCATTGAAAGCTGTCCGGTGACAAATCAAGCGGTTTCGGTTAACCGGGTATAATCAGGTCAACATCCATCTTACGGTATTCTGGTAAGGTTATCGATAGTTGAATAACTTGGATCCGCTTGATCATGACACAGGTTTAGAAGAGGGCATGAAGAGAATGAAGCATACAGTTGAGATTGACTGGCAGCAAATAGACACCATTATTGAAAGGTATAACGGAGATCATGAGGCGCTGCTGATGATAATGCAAGACATAAGTGACCTTTACAACTATCTTCCTCCAGAAGTAATTCCTCTTCTCGTGGAGAGATTAGGTGTCAAGGAAAGTTTGGTTTACACCGTGGCCACATTCTATAAGAGCATAAGTCTGGAACCTCGGGGAAAGCACATTGTCAATGTCTGTATTGGTACTGCTTGCCATGTACGGGGAGCAGATAAAATTATGGACGCATTGCAGGAAAAACTTCATATCAATGAAGGGCAAACGACTGATGATTTCCTCTTTACATTGCAGGCTGTTCGCTGCGTAGGATGTTGCGCCTCAGGGCCTGTTATTATGGTAAATAAGGAGACTCACGGCGGTCTTGATCGCACCAGTGTGGTGAAGATTATTGACCAGTACAGAGAAAATGCCTTTTAACGGCATAGGGTACTGACATTGTAAGAGACATGGCAATATTGGAGAGCAGAGAAGCCCTGAAAAAGCTAAGAGAATCGATCCAAGCCGAGCGCCAAGGCACTAAAAAGAAGTTAGTTTCTCTTTGCTCAGGTTCAGGTTGTGCTGGCTATGGGACAGCGAAAGTTCATCAAGCATTGATCGATGAACTAGCTCACCAAAACATGCACAACGATGTGGAGATAAAACTCACAGGATGTCACGGTTTTTGTGAGAAAGGTCCGATCATGGTCATCCATCCTGAGGGGATATTTTATCCCCAGGTAAAGGAAGGACACATCCCGGAAATAATTGAGAAGAGCATTAGAAATGGGGAGGTGATTAGTTCTCTGATTTTCAAGGACCCTTCGACAAAAAACAAAATTATCCACGAACATGATATTTCCTTCTATCGATTGCAGCAGAGAATTATCTTCGGTAACAATGGCATGATTGACCCAACCAGTATTGAAGATTATCTGGCGGTGGGGGGTTATAGTGCCCTGGAGAAAGCCCTCTTCGATATGACTCCTGAAGAAATTATCGATCAAGTAAAACGATCGGGTTTGAGAGGTCGTGGCGGTGGAGGATTTCCCACCGGAACAAAATGGGAGACCTGTCGCAGGCATGACGGTAAAAGATATGTCATTTGCAATGCAGATGAAGGAGATCCTGGGGCCTATATGGATCGAAGTCTCTTAGAAGGGAACCCCCATAGTGTCCTGGAAGGTATGATTATTGGGGCCATGGCCATTGGCTCTCATGAGGGATATGTCTATGTCCGTCACGAGTATCCATTGGCGGTAAAAAACCTGATAATTTCCTTGGAAAAGGCAGAGGAACGAGGATTATTGGGTAAGAATATCCTGGGCTCCTGCTTTGATTTCGATATTCATATGAGCCGTGGAGGAGGAGCCTTTGTATGCGGCGAGTCCACTGCCCTCATGGCATCCCTGGAAGGTAAGTCGGGACGACCGAGAGCAAAGTACATGCACACGGTGGAAAGGGGTTTCCGACAAAGCCCGTCAAATCTCAATAATGTAGAAACCTGGGCAAATGTGCCGGTAATCATCAATAAAGGTGCGGACTGGTATGCCTCTATTGGCACAGAGAGAAGCAAAGGGACAAAAATATTCTCCTTGGTAGGCAAGGTTGCCAATACAGGCCTGGTAGAGGTACCAATGGGTACCAGTCTGCGTACCATTATTTATGATATTGGTGGTGGCATTCCAAAAAAGAAGAAATTTAAGGCTGTACAAACGGGTGGCCCGTCAGGGGGCTGTATTCCTGAAAGGTTCTTGGA
This sequence comes from Desulfobacterales bacterium, assembly GCA_013375385.1. Lineage (GTDB taxonomy): Bacteria > Desulfobacterota > DSM-4660 > Desulfatiglandales > B25-G16 > JABXJZ01. The sequence goes on along the minus strand of JABXJY010000077.1, from coordinate 2,408 downwards.
CCTCGGGGTGGATTTTGATGAGCTAACGGAGGTTGGTTCCATGATGGGTTCTGGCGGTATGATTGTCATGGATCAAGATACCTGCATGGTGGATGTGGCCCGTTATTTTCTGGATTTCCTCAAGGAGGAATCCTGCGGTCAATGTACCCCCTGCCGGGAAGGGATCAAACAGATGTTTGAGATTCTCACCGATATCTCCCAGGGGCACGGCAGGGAAGGGGATATCGAACTCCTTGAAGAACTAGGTGCGATGATCCAGGGATTTTCCCTCTGCGGACTGGGCACTTCAGCCCCCAATCCGGTACTGACGACCATCCGCTATTTTCGCGGTGAGTACGAGGCCCACATCGAGGATAAGAAATGTCCGGCAGGGGTCTGCAAACCCCTCTTCCACTACGAGATTGACAGAGAGGCATGCAATGGTTGCCACCTGTGTGCGCTCAAATGCCCCGAGGAGGCAATAGCTGGCGAAAAGAAGAAGCCCCACCGGTTAGATCAGGATAAGTGCATCAAGTGTGGGATCTGTTACGATGCCTGTAAGTTTGATGCTATTGTCGTGAAATAGTGAGGACAAAAAGGGACTCTGTATGATCACCTTCAAGCTCGATGGCAAAGAATTCCAGGGAGAAGAAGGACAATACATCCTTGAGGTTGCTGAAAGACATGGGGTTGAGATTCCCACCTTATGCTACCATAAAGCCCTCGAGCCTGCCGGAATGTGCCGTCTCTGTACCGTGGAAGTCCATGATGGACGTAGAACCCGTTTTGTCACGGCATGCAACTACCCCATATGGGAAGGGATGGAGGTCTATACAGACACCGAGGCTGTTCACGAAGGGCGCAAACTTAACGTTGAATTGCTGCTTGCCCGTTGCCCGAACGTCCCGATTGTCAAGGAACTGGCGGCGACATACGGGATCAAAGAGCCACGCTTCAAGAAAGAGGATAATGATTGTATCCTGTGCGGTCTTTGCACGCGCATGTGCGAGAGGGTAGGCAACAGCGCCATCAGCCTGACCGGGCGGGGTATAGATATCAGAGTTGATACACCCTTTCATATACAGACCGATGTGTGTATGGCCTGTGGAGCATGCGTCTCGGTTTGCCCCACCGGACACATCAAGCTTGAAGACATCACCAGGTATAGCATTGAGCCCATTCCTTCCGAATATGACAGGGGCCTAACGGGCCGAAAACCCATTTATGTACCGTATGCCCAAGCCGTGCCTAATACGCCGGCTATCGATAGGGCAACGTGTTTACACTTTAAGACCGGTGGGTGTCAGGTATGCACAGAGTTCTGCGGTGTTGACGCCATCGACTTCTCCCAACAGGATGAGACTGTCGAACTGAACGTTGGGTCGATTATTCTCGCCCCTGGTTTTGACTGCTTTGATCCTTCCAGATATACTCACTACCGGTATGCCAACCATCCCAATGTGATTACCGCACTAGAATTTGAAAGGATCCTCTGCGCCTCAGGACCTTATCAGGGCAATCTCTTACGTCCTTCTGACAAAAAGGAACCGGAAAAGATCGCATGGATACAGTGTGTCGGCTCAAGGGATACGCATCACTCTGACCATAGCTACTGTTCCTCTGTATGCTGCATGTATGCCATTAAAGAGGCAGTTATTGCCAAGGAACACAGCCACAGTAAGGTCGACTGTGCCATCTTCTATATGGATATGAGGACATACGGGAAAAACTTTGAGAGATATTATAGTAGGGCAACGGAACAGGGTGTCAGGTTCATCAGGTCAAGAATACCCACCGTAGAGGAGATACCGGGAACAGATGATCTGGAGGTGACCTACACAGATGAGGCCGGTAGTCTTGTTGATGAACGATTCGACCTTGTTGTTCTCTCCAGTGGTATGGAGATATCCACAGACACGATCGAGGTGGCACAGAGAGCAGGGCTAAAACTTGCCCCTGACTCATTTGCTGAATCTACCTCCTTTGGGCCAGTAGGTACCTCAAAACCCGGCATCTATGCCTCCGGCTGTTTTCACTCCCCCAAAGACATCCCCTCCTCGGTCACCGATGCGAGTGCCGCTGCGGCACAGGCAGGCGCCCTGCTCTCGGAGGCCCGATTCAGCCGTACCAAGGAAAGGGAGCTCCCCCCGGAGATACCAGCGGTGGAGATCAAGGGTGTCAGGCCCCGCATCGGGGTGTTTGTGTGCAACTGTGGGATGAACATCGCCGGGGTGGTGGATGTGCCCGCTGTTGCCACCTACGCCAGGAGCCTGCCCTTTGTCGAGTACGTGGATGAGAACCTGTTCTCCTGCTCCCAGGACACCCAGGAGTCCATCACCAAGGTAATCGAAGAGCACAGGCTCAACCGGGTCGTTGTCGCCTCCTGCACCCCCCAGACCCACGAGGCCCTCTTCCAGGAGACCGTCAGG
>JABXJY010000006.1 GCA_013375385.1 Desulfobacterales bacterium | reverse complement strand
GGAAATCCGCGATGTCAGCCTTTCATCAGAAGTCAAGGGGGAAAGCTATGATGATAGCTTACGCACCTTTTCATCTTACACTGATTTAATCATCATGAGGCATCAAGCGCAGGCCACTGCCGAACGTGCTGCCTGGCTGCTCAATACTCATACCAACCGCCCGGTCCCTGTCATAAACGGCGGTTCAGGGAGCGATCAGCATCCCACCCAAGCGATGCTTGATGTATATACCTTGCAAAGATCTTTTGCGAACCAGGGTGGACTCGATGGGAAGACAATTCTAATGTGTGGGGATCTTAAAAGGGGAAGAACAGTGAGGTCCTTGAGTTACCTGATGAAAAATTTTGAAGATATTAAGATCATCTTTGCTGCTCCCCAGGCCTTTCAGATGAAAGAGGATGTGTGCAGTTTCCTGGAGAGGCAGGAAATCCCTTATCACGTTGAAACCGAGGCTCTCGAAAACGTGCTTTCTGAAGCTGATGCGATTTACATGACCAGGATTCAAGATGAGCACGACGCCATTGCTGGTGAATCAAACGTGATTGATACTTCCAGATTTAAACTTAGACCCTCTGACATGTCTAACGTAAGATCCACCGCAGTTATTATGCATCCGTTCCCGCGAAGAGATGAAATTGACGTGGCTATCGATAGCGACCCAAGGGCCATGTACTGGCGGCAGGAGCGAAACGGTATGTGGACGAGGGCAGCCTTGATCGCTTATATATTTGACGTTCATGAAGAAATACTAAGACACTGAAGGAGTGGACTGCATGGCAAGGACGTTTTGGTCACCCCCTTTTTGAATGATACCTGCGAATTGTTGTCGGAGGTCTCAATTGATCCTGCCCCTTGAAGGAATATTAGTAGTATCGCTGGAGCAGGCCGTGGCGGCTCCCTTCGCCTCCCGCCAGCTTGCAGACCTTGGCGCGCGTGTGATAAAGGTTGAACGGCCAGGTGCAGGGGACTTCGCTCGCGCCTACGATAATAAAGTGAAAGGAATGTCGGCATATTTCATCTGGCTCAACCGCTCCAAGGAAAGTCTCACCCTTGACCTCAAGCATAAGGAAGCGCCAAGGATCCTCTCCCGCCTTCTTGAACGCGCCGATGTATTTTTGCAGAATCTGGCGCCCGGCGCCGCTGCGCGCCTTGGGCTCTCCGGACATGCTCTCCTGACACAACATCCGCGTCTCATTGTATGCAATATTTCCGGTTACGGATCTGACGGCCCCTACGGCTCGAAAAAGGCCTATGACCTCTTGGTCCAGTGCGAAACTGGCCTGGTCTCCATCACGGGCACGCCGGACACACCCAGCAAAGTCGCCATTTCAATCGCCGACATCGCAGCGGGCATGTATGCTTACTCCGGTGTTCTCACGGCCCTTTACCACCGCGAAAAAACCGGCAGGGGAACAGCGTTCGAGGTTTCCATGTTCGAGGCCTTGGGTGAATGGATGACCCAGCCCGGCTATTTCGCGGCATATGGCGGCAGCGCCCCACCCCGCAGCGGGGCAAGCCATGCCTCAATCTATCCTTACGGCCCCTTTAGAACCGGAGACGGCAAAACCGTTTTTTTCGGCATCCAGAACGAGCGTCAATGGGCGAATTTTTGTGCAGATGTGCTGGGCCAGCCGGAACTGGCGAACAATCCCCGTTTTGATTCCAATACGGAACGTATCAACAACCGTGCGGCATTAGCACCAGTCATCGAAAGGTGCATTCTGCAAAGGGATGCACAGGAGGTCCTGGCGCGTCTGGATGAGGCGCAAATCCCCAATGCTCGCCTGAATTCAGCCCAAGAATTCTGGAATCATCCGCAGTTGCAGGCGCGCGGGCGCTGGCGAGAAATCGATTCCCCGGTGGGAAGTCTTAAATCCATGCTGCCTCCTGTGACAATGGAAGGGGTGATACCTCGCATGGGCCCTGTGCCCGCACTGGGCCAGCATACCCGAGAAATATTGAAGGAACTGGGCTATACGGGGGATGCCATCGACCAGCTTGCCAGTGGGGCAGCAATCTGAGTACTGAGAGACAGGCACCGGCCCAGAGCGCAGACCCTTCATTATAAGGACACAGAAACCGGCTAAGGGGGGTTAACATTGGACTGGTGGTTGACTTGGCAGACTCTCCATGGCGTGCTTGCCTTTGGAGCTATGGTCCTGGCGGTAGCCGGTATTCTATTCATCTGGCGGCTGCGGGGAGTCTTAAGCTGGAAGCACTCCCTCCGTAACGAGCTGAAAGGCCTGAATAGGGAGGCGAAAGCAGCCGGTGAGACTCGGCAGCAGGCCCTCAAGGCCGTGCTGGAGCGTTGCCAGAGAGCGTGGCGGGCTACTTTTCCCGAGCTGAGGGAATTGGCAGACCTCTCTGCCTACGTACATTCCATTGCCGCCTGCTACCACCCGGGGGTGGAGAACCCTGAACTGCGCATAACCACCGGACGTTTTCTGAAGTCCACCCAGGAATCTGTCCATCGACTGGAACTGATCCTCCGTCGCCCAGGATTTCAGAGACTGCGCCGAGTCCGCATTCGCCATATCCGGCAGTCCTACGAATGGTACAACCGGGTAAGCCAGTACTGGATCGTACGATGTTTTAGCCGCTACCGCAAGCTCATCAGGAGACTCTTTCAGTTGCGTCTGGTTATTTTGCCCGATCCTTTTTCATGGCTGGCCTATTTTTCCAATCGTCTGGCCATGATGACCCTTACCAGATGCTTGCTGGTCGATGTTTATCTCTTTGTGGGAAAGCTGGCCATTCAGGCTTATGATGAAGAAGACAAGGAGGAGGCCATTCCCGCAGAAATGGATGAATTGGAAAAGACTCTGGAAGATCTGGACTCTCTGAAACCTTCGGAACCTAATATCACCGATCCCCAGGTCCAGGAGATTCGCAATCGTCTGGTGGGCTTTACCGCCATGCTCGTTTCTGCCCCAGGGCTGGAGCACTGGAAAAAGGCAGTGGCACAAACAGCGAAAGTCATTGCCAAAAAATATTTCCCTGACTCGGAGTGCCCCCTGGAAGAGGCTGCTCTCGGGCCGCTTCTGACACGAAGCCAGATCTGGATCAAGTCTGTGTGCGAGACTGAAAACATCCCGGTGGTGAAAAGACTCCACAGGATACCGATAAAATCACTTTACAGCGCCAAATCCTTCACCAATACTCTCCTGCCAAAGCAGCTACGAACCTTCGCGAAAAAAACATGGGATATGTATCGCTGGATGAAATGGCCGCTCAAGGTCTATCGATGGATAAAGAAGGGCTCACCCGTTGGAATTGCCATGGATGTGGGCTGGGTTTTGGCCAAGAACGGTCTTATCAACTTGATCTGTCGCCGTACCTTTGATATGGCGTACCAAGAGTTGGAGCTGGTCTACAGCCAGTCCCGAGTGGGAAGGCCATAGTTAAGTAAGGAAGAGAAACATGGATGATTTCTTATGGGACATCATACCCTGGGGATACCGTGTCTTGCTGAATGTGGAGGGGATGCGAAACGGATTCATGGACACCGTTTTCCTCATCATAACGAACATGGGCAACTCGATGACCTATTTCATCATTCTGGTACTTCTCTACTGGTGCGTCAGCAAGGCAGTTGGCCAGGGGTTTGCCTATGCGTTCGTGTTCACCGGCATTCTCAATACGTGGATTAAAGACATCTGGTGCATACCGCGCCCCGACGACCCGGCCCTTATGAGCATACTTGAGCAGGCGGGCATCACACCCAGAGTAAATCCGCTGATGCATATGCATAAGGGCTCTCCCTCTTTCATAAGCGGACACACACAGCTGACAGTAGTTCTGTGGGGCTACATGGCCTTTCACTATAGAAAAATCTGGTTTTGGGTCATGGCGGTGACGTCCGTGGCCCTCATTGGCTTCTCGCGCGTGTATATAGGTGTGCACTTCCCGCAGGATGTAATCGGTGGTCTGGTGGTGGGTGTGCTCTGCCTACTCCTGTGGCTGCTCGCAGAACCCTACCTGCGAGCCCGACTTATGAACCTGAGCCTTGCCTGCCGCTATGCCCTGGCGGTGCTTCTACCGCTCATCCTTCTGATGCTTCATCCGGCGGGGCGCACGGCCACGCCGGTGGGGTTGGTTACGGGATTGGGCGTAGGCTTTGTGCTGGAGGGACAACTCCTAAACTTCTCTGCAGGGGGCGAGTGGTGGCAGCGAGCCTTGCGAGGAGGCCTGGGACTGACCTTGCTCTTCGCGCTTTCCCTCTCCTTAAAGGTGCTCTTTGGCCTAATCGTCATAAAGATGGGGTCGACCATGAAAATTGTCTGGCCCGTGATTCTCAACGCCCTCATGGGCTTTGTGGTCGCCTTCGTGGCACCGTGGTTGTTCACGGTGACCAGGTTGGCGCAGAGAGAGAATAAGCGAGCCTGAGCAGTAGCCCTGTCGGATTCGTAGGTGGGGAATATAGAAACAATGGGTTTTCTCCAAAATTCAGGAACCTCCGATTTATATACTTGACCAATCAGAACGCTTTCTTTATAATCCGTTCACCAAAAACGGAAACATGTGATTCCTCGTTCCCCAGAAATCTAATGCGGTATTCGCTGCAAGTGCGTCGGCGATCTTGTGCCAAAGCCTGAGGAGGAAAATGAAGATTTATTCTAGACTGTACAGTGTCAAGATATTTCTCGTCATGATTGCCCTGCTATTCTGTGCCAGCTGTGCTATTGATATGTCTTCCCTCAGACTTCAGAAAAAACCACCTCCAGAGAAGGCTGTCGCAAAAGAATCACATTCCAAACCGTCCTCCATAACATCCAAGCAAGAAATTGTTACTCCTGCAAAAATCCAGGAAGAGCAAAAGATTGCTGTTCCGCCCAGGATCGAGGAAGAAGACAAGATTCCTGCTCCTGTGAAGGTAGAGGAAAAGCGAGAGGATGCTGCTCTGCCCAAGGTCGAGGGAGGAGAAAAGATTGCTCCTCCTGCAACAGTTGAGGAAAGGCAGAAGGTTGCTTCTCTGCCTAAGACCGAGGAAGAGCAAAAAACCACTGCTCCTGCCACAGTTGAGGAAAAAGAACCTTTGCCTCTGCCTGAGGCTCTCGAAACTAGTCCACTCCCACCCAGTTCACAAACCCGGAAAAAGTCTGACCAGGAGATGCTTGATTCTGCACTGGAGTTTTGCCAGGCCTCATACGATTTCTGGGAACAGGGAGATCTCACCAATGCCATTGATGCCCTTGATCAGGCCTATTCTCTCATATTGAAAGTCAATGCCAACCATGATCCAGAGATCTTGCAGCAAAGAGAAGATTTGCGCTTCACCATATCGAAGCGGATTATAGAGTGTTACTCCTCCAGGTTCACGGTCGCAAACGGTTATCACAAGGCGATTCCCCTTGTCAAGAACAGGTACGTGGAAAAAGCATTGAGAGTATTTAAAGAGAGAGAAAGAAGCTCTTTTCTTAATGCCTATCGTCTCTCAGGAAGATATCGTCCTGCCATCATAAGGGCACTCAAGGAGGCAGGCCTTCCTGAAGACCTTTCATGGTTGCCTCTTATCGAAAGCAGATTCAAGATAAGGGCCTTCTCCAGATCGAGGGCCCTCGGGCTATGGCAGTTTATTGCCTCAACAGGATACAAATACGGTTTAAAAAGGGACTATTGGATCGACGAAAGAATGGATCCAGAAAAATCGACCCGGGCCGCCATCGCCTACCTGAAAGAATTGCATCAGATCTTTGGGGACTGGACAACAGCTCTGGCTGCCTATAACTGCGGAGAGGGTACGGTATTGAAATGTATCCGGACTCAAAGGATCAACTATCTCGATCATTTCTGGGACCTTTACGAAAAACTTCCGAGAGAGACAGCCTTTTACGTCCCAAAGTTCTTGGCCGTCTTACATATTCTGAACGATCCCGAATCCCACGGCTTCATCCTTCCCCCTGTGGACGAGGAGATTGAAACCGAAGAGGTTACCATTGACAAGCAGGTTCATCTGAAAACCATGGCCAAACATCTGGGAATATCTTACGAGGTTCTAAAAGACCTAAACCCTGCATTGAGGCGTAATGCCACCCCCAACAGACCCTATGCCTTTAAAGTACCCAAAGGTAAAGGAGCAGTGCTCCTCTCGAACTTGGGCGATATACCTGTTTGGCGGCCTCCTGTGTCCGTCTATATAAGGCACAAGGTTCGAAATGGAGAGTCTTTGTCCGTCATCGCCCGCAGATATAGAACGAGTGTCAGGGCAATCATGGCCCTGAATGGGTTGAAAAGCGGGCATTTTATAAGAGCGGGTCGGAAACTCAAGATCCCTACCAGAAGACAATACACGCCCTTAATGAAGACTCCCTTACCAGTCTCCGGTTCAGAGGTTAAAGAAAACCTCATAGAATACGTGGTCCGGAAAGGGGACTCTCTCTGGAGGATTGCCGATCGATTTGGAACTACCACCAAGGCCATACAGTCTGTGAATCAACTCGATGATACCCACCTGCGGATAGGGCAGGTCCTCATGATTCCTAAGGGTGTAACAGCTCTTAAAAAAATGAAAACCAAGACCTATACAGTCTTAGAAGGGGATTCACCATACATAATTGCCCAAAAACACCGGATGAACCTCTCGGAGTTCCTCAGGCTAAATCACCTGACCCCCCGAAGCACCATTTTCCCCGGACAGGTACTGCTCGTTAAGGCAGAATAGATCCCTCTTCCCTCGTCCAGGGGGCCTAATACGTCACTGAAGCGGACTCGCTGAAAGCGCGCACTTGCCTTAGGCCTTAAGCTGTTTACCGCTTCGGCACTCAAGCAGGAGCCTGTGAGCTCAGATGGACCAAACAGCCAAAACACTCATTATATTAGGTGTCTTCTTCCTTCTTGGTCTTGCGACTGATGCAATCGGTCGTCGCACCCGGCTGCCACGGGTAACGTTACTGCTCATACTCGGCTTTCTGATCGGTCCCGCGGGATTAGGTTTCCTGTCTCCAAGTGAGGGAAAATGGTTTTCCCTTGTTGCGGACATGGCGCTCGTCATGATTGGATTCCTCTTGGGCGAGAAATTAACCGTCTCTTCCCTCCGCCAGCATGGCAGGTACGTGCTTTGGTTCTCCATCGCCGAGGTGGTTGCGACGGCGCTCGTGGTGCTGGTCGGTCTGCTCCTGATAGGCGTGCAGATGGGTGTAGCCTTATTGCTCGCCGGAATCGCAACCGCCACCGATCCCGCGGCAACAACCGATGTCGTCCACCAAACAAAAGCAGATGATGGATTCACACACACGCTTCTGGGTATCGTCGCCGTTGATGACGCATGGGGCCTGATCGTCTTCAGTCTCATGTTCACTGCTGCGCAGGCCTTTAGTGGACAGGGTGACAGCATAGCACCGCTCCTTACCGGTGCTTGGGAACTCGGTGGTGCCCTCCTCGTCGGTATCGGCTTGGGCATACCCATGGCCTATTTAACCGGTCGGATACAGCCGGGAGAGCCCACACTCGTTGAGGCTCTGGGAGTGGTGTTTCTCTGCGGCGGGATTTCGATGTGGCTGGGAGTTTCATTTCTACTGGCCTCGATGGTTCTGGGAAGCGTTGTTGCAAATCTGGCCCGTCACCATGCGCGTCCCTTCCACGCCATTGAGGGCATCGAATGGCCTTTTATGATACTGTTTTTCGTGCTGGCTGGGGCCTCGCTTCATGCTGAAGCACTTTACCAGATCGGACTCGTTGGAGCGGCGTACATTCTCCTTCGGATCATCGGCCGTCTTTTCGGCTCCTGGGCAGGAGGTGCCATAAGCCACGCCGACCCACCGATGCGCCGATGGATGGGGATGGCATTGATGCCCCAGGCAGGCGTTGCATTGGGCATGGCACTCGTTGCGATACAGCGGCGCCCTGATCTTGGTGAAATAATTCTCCCTGTTGTCATCGCATCAACAGTGCTGTTCGAGGTGATCGGTCCGGTGTTGACGCGCAGCGCACTCGTTCATGTGGGCGATCTTCGCAGTAAGTGAGTATTTGGTCTGGATACGGTAATGCATCAAAAATACTCTATTATTCTCCTTCGACCAGTGTAAGAGTCCCCTTGGCAATCTGTCTTTCCAATGCATATGCTGCGACCTCGAAGAAGAACAATCTCCCATATTCTTTCTTGAGACTCGCTTTCAAACGGAGCGTTTCTCCAGGTTTGGCTGGGGCAGAGAATTTCATAGTGACGTTGGCCAGAAAGAAGGACTTTGGCCTTTCCTGATTCGTAGACTGTCCTCTCTCCTTCCATGTTAGTCCCAAAAGGAGCCCGCTTGTTTGTGCTAAGGCCTCTGAAACAAGAACCCCGGGCATTATTGGCCTTCCTGGGAAATGGCCGGCAAAGAAAAAGCTATCAGGAGAGAGATCTTTTTCGGCAATGATTTTCTTCCCCATTTCTAGTTTTGTCACCCTATCCACAAAGAGAAATGGGCGGCGGTGGGGAAGTACCTCTTCGATAGCTGAGATGTCATATAGTGGATGGTCTGGCATATTCACTAGATGTCTTCATAGCTCAAGATCTTAACGTTTATGTCAGGTTTTTGTGATACTGGATGCTTGATACTTGATATTCTATATGTGGAAAGATAGCTTTTGTGCTACTGCGGTTTTTCATCCAGAATCACGAAGCCTCAAGCCTCGTCGGTTTGGGTCGGGAAGGCCAAGCTTCGCCAGCTATTTTATTTGGAACGATTAGAATTTCTTAACGGCCTATATCTTTCTACCGTTTTCAGCAATCTGCCTTTGGTGGCTGTATTCACGATTTCAATGTTTCTATCTATCCACCTAACCGTTCTGGAAATCACCTCACCCGGTCCAACTTCAATAAATAATCTGATGTTGTTACTGCACAGTCTTCTTATCAAATCAACCCATAGAACAGGGTGACTTAACTGGGTGACCATAACGTTTCTTAGCTCACTTTTATTTGGCACGCAGTCCAAAGAAAGGTAAGACACGAGAGGAATTTGAGGATTTCTCAGGTTTATGTCTTTGATTTCCCTTAAAAAACGGATGCCGCTTTGCTCCATAAATCTGGAATGATAGGCAGAACCTACAGATAAGGTGAAAGCGTCTAAGGCGCCCTCTTTAAGAGAAAGCTCCATGGCTCTCCTGACTGAAGGTCCGATGCCTGAAATGATAGTCTGGCGTGGAGTATTTAGGATAGCAATCTGGACATCTCCTGCCTGTTGACAGATGTCGTCCACTTTTTCAGGCGATAATCCAAAAATGACCGCCATACTACCATCTATTTTCCGACCTTCATCAAGAAGAATTTCCCCGGCTTGTCTTACGAGGCAAAGGCCGTCAGCAAAATCAAAACAGCCCGCCGCATAAGCAGCAGCGTAGAAACCGGAGCTGTAGCCCGAGACCACATCAGGGAGAACTCCCTTAACCCTTAATACCTCGGTTATAATGCAGCTGACTGTGTAAACGGCCAGTTGAGCATTGAGATCCTGATTCAGTTCTTCCTTTGGGCCCTCGAAACAGAGCTTGCTCAGAGAAAAATCCAAAAGGTGGTCAGCCTGCTCAAATATCTCCCGAACCTCAGGGTAGGTTTGATACCAATCATATCCCATGCCTACTTGTTGGGATCCCTGCCCGGGATACAGGAAGACAACATTGTTACCCACTGCTATTCCCCAATATGCCTTTCTTTCCTTGATTTCAGTCTTACACATAATTCCCTTATCCCCTCTTTGACCTCGGCGTTATGAGGTGGCAGGATATTAAGTGGCTAGAAGAATCCTCTGAGACTATACGCCACCTCCATCATCTTTCGGAACATCTATGGCAAAGATGCCTGGTGGCAACGGTTCATTGATTGAGGTAAATTGTAAGCTTAGAGAGGTATTGTCTCCCTTCACTTCCTTGAAATGGATTTGCTCTGGAAGCCAATTATTCCGGCTCACAACAACTTCGATTATTTCAATATATCTCGTTATGGCCTTCATTTTCGGTATCAGTCTCAGACGATAACCATCTGAATGTGTCTTAGAGACAAGCTGGATTGCATATTGTTTCTTCAACTCCTCAATCGATTGCCCGATACTGAAGTATTTCTTGAGTATATCATCAGTTCTTCCGAGGTATCTTTCTTCGGTCTTTGATAGGTCAGGATAATGGATTAGCAGCATGTTATCTTTCAAAAGAACTATCAACGGCGAAGGGCTCATGACCCTCAAGAGCACTCTGCCTGTTCGATCAAAATAGATCACCCCTTCCGAGTGCAGTGGTTCCTGAAGCAAGGAGGTCTCCTTCGTTTGCACAAACTTTGCGGTAAAGGTCTTGAGGCCTTTTTCCTTCTCCTTGATGTTTTTCATCACCCAGCTTAGTTCCGATTCTGACTGTAGATCTGCTTCAGATACAAGCGCCTGGTAAGGATCGAGAAATAAGCTCAGGCCCAAGGATATGGGAACCATATATTTTCTAAAGAGAGATCTTCTCATTCCAAGATCTTCAAGGTTTTTTTCCATGCCTGCCGGAAACCGTAATTCTGGATACCATAAAAGAGGCCACTTCTCCTGAAAGGTAAAAGCCTTTTCACAATGGACCGGTATCCGTATAACCTCTTGTAAGCCCAGTTGAAACCATCTTGCAGTTGTCTTGAGGTCATTTTCTTGGGCCTAAACACAACATGATTCATATCGTACTTCTCCCAGTCGGTATCGATTATCCTGTTCTCTCTTAGCAAACCCTCTTGAATTCGTGTTCCGGGAAAAGGGGTCAATATGGAAAACAGAACCGCCTCAAGATGGGTCTTTTCGATAAAGCGCAGCACATCAGAAAATATGGACTGATCATCTTCATCCGTGCCAAAAATGAATGAGCCCTGGATGCCAATACCGTGATCATGAATCATTTTAACGGCTTCCTTATAATCAGTCACCCGGGTGATTGATTTTCCCATGACATCTAAGCTTTTCTGAGACAGCGATTCAAATCCGATGAAAAGACCCCTGCAGCCACTCCTTTGAGCCAAATCCAAAAGCTCCCTGTCCTTGACAATACTCAGAGAGGCCTGGCTGAACCATTTGACATTCAAAGGGATAAGTGCCCTAAAGAGCTCTCTTGCATAGGAGGGTTGGCCGACAATATTGTCATCAACAAAGAATACGAAGCCTCTCTCCATATGGCCCATTTCATTGATCACATCCTCTACCGGTCTAACCCGATAAGTCCGGCCATAAAAGGAAGTTACCGAACAAAACTCACAATCAAAGGGGCAACCACGGGTCGTCTGAATGGTGTTGACAAAAAAATATGCACGCCTCTTAAGAAGATCTCTCTTTGGCATTGGAAGCCCTTCAAGCCTGCAGAAATTCGGGGCCCTATAAAAGGATTTGAGATCACCCCGTCTAAAATCGGACAAAACCTGGGGCCAGACCTCCTCAGCCTCGCCCACGGCCACCGCATCGGCATGGGTCTTGCTCTCATCCTTCACCATGGTGGGATGAATGCCACCTAACACAACTGGCACTCCCTTTTCCCTGTAGGTGTCTGCAATTTCATATCCTCTTTTTGCCAGAGGGGTCATGATGGAAATGGCAGCCAGATCCGGCAAATCAGAAAAATCAAGAGATTCCACGTTCTCATCAACAATCGATATGTCCCAATCATCGCTCGTCAAAGCAGCCAGGGTTGTCAAAGCGAGATAAGGGAAGCGGAAGTAAATCTGCCCCCACAGGCTTCCTTCGGGCCACTTGGGTGCGATTAGCAGGAGCCTCATCAGGCCATCCTGCCGGTGATAGGGTGAGGGCAATACCATTGATCAGGATAGGAGCGGATATATTTTTCAAATACCCGAGCCGTCTTGCCCAGATTCTCTTCAATGACATCATCCCGGTCCCCTTCCACGAGGAAAGGTACGGCTTCCTCCAGCACTCCGAAGTATCTGCCATCCGATTGCCTGAGAACGAACGCGGGAATAAGAGCCGCTCCTGATTTCATGGCCAGAGCAACGGGCCCAACGGGAAAGCTCACCTTCTTGCCGAAAAAGTCAATTGGCCGACCGCTACCGAAAAAATCCCTGTCACCGATCATGGCCACGATCTCATTGTCTCGGAGGCACCTCAGGATCTCAATCCCTGAAAAAGACGACCGATTTGCCTCAATAACCTTTACTGCCTGATTTCTCCTGAGGCTGTTTACCAGAGCATTTGTGAGATAAGTGTTGTGCGCCAATGCCACCACATTCAGGGGGTAGTTCCTGAATCGTAGAAAGATGCTCCCGAACTCCCAGTTACCCAGATGGGCCGTTAATAAGATTACTCCTTTACCATTGGCAAGGGCCTTTTGAAGAATCTCTTCTCCCCTAAATTCAGCAAAAAACCTTTTAATCTTGTGAGGAGGGAGTTGGGGCATTAAGAAAAAATCAACCATGTAATGTCCGTAGTTCTTGAAGATTTGCCGAATAGTCTTTCTTACAAAGGGATCGCTGGGAGGTGTTCTCAGGGCCAAAGAAAGGTTAGATGTAAGGACATCACGGTCCTTGCGGGAAAACGCATAGACCATTAATGCCACAAGTTTTCCCAACCAGTGGCAAAGTCTGATGGGCAGGTATCGAACGGATAAGAAGATAGCGTAATAGGAGATTGGATTATCAAGTATATGCCGTCGCATCTACCTTTTTCCGCGGGTCTTCCAAGAATTGGTTAAGAAATCTTACGTAAATGAACCATATTCCAAGTCAAGATTTTGCTCTATGGCCGATCTTACAACTGCCATTAACTCAGCTTTCCTGTTCTCGTCAAACCTACCGGGGTCTATTGAATCTCCCACAATAACCTGAATCTTACCCGGCATCAGGGCTAGAGTGCCTTTAGGGAGCACAAAACGGCTCCCGTTTACTGTCACGGGTAGTATGGGGACATCAGACCTAATGGCTATGGTTGCTCCTCCCTTGTGGAATTTTAGCAGATGTCCATCCTTGCTTCTTGTTCCCTCAGGGAAGAAAACCACAGACGCACCCTGTCTAATTCTTTGAACGGCCGCTTCCAGGCTCAGAGCTGCATCCTTCCGCTTCCTCCCGCCTACGTATATGTGGCCCATTCGCTCAAGGGCATAACCGAAGATTGGCATTTTCTTTACCTCCGGCTTTATGGTCCACCGGAGCTGGAGGGGAAGTTTTCCTATCAAGACCCAGGGATCTACCAGGCCCTGATGATTGGACATGACAATGTAACTACGACCTTTCTCTATCTTTTCCTTGCCTCTTATCGCCAGCCTGGTGCCAGAGAGGTAGATGTTGAGCAAAGACCAAAACTTGCCTATGTAATGGACCACATTTCCTTTTCTGTCCAATGGTGAAATGGCAATAATTATCAGTGCGAAGATTAGTGTATTAAGGATCAAGGAAAGAAGATAGAAAGGGCGTATTAACGGGTACAGAACCCACAGAAAGATGACCTTCAAATCAAAAATCCTTTACAAAACATGGGTTCAATCCTAAGCTTACTTCAATTCTGCTCAATACCTTATAGCCAACACGGAAAAATGTCAAATCAAAGTCACCAGGTACCTAGCCTCCTTATCTTTATCTGTCCCGGAACTCTGCTCTTTTTGTCTCTATTCGGGTGCTCCACACAATACATTATCAAATCCCCCGAGTACACCATGTACAGGGGTGAAATCAACCAGCATACTCGACTAATCAGCGCCAAAAGGAAACGGATATTCCAGATCATCACCCAAGAAGAAGCCTTTAGAGAGATATGCCCAAAAGGCACCATCGTCATCCATGAGTCTCCACCGCCCTATCGAGTTGGAACTGTAATCAAGACAAGAATCGTCCATATATTTGAGCTGGATTGGACCTCACGGGTTGAGGAATTGATTCCGGATAGAAAGATTCGAATCCAATTCTTAGATGGGTTTTTTGCCGGTGGAACCGAGATCTGGGAGCTTGAAAGTGTGGGTGAGTATACGCGGGTAACTCATACGATTGCTGTTCAGCCTGAGGGTTTTCTCAGGAAATGGGCCTGGATTTTGAAGGTCAGGCTGAAACACAATAAGATGGTCGAAGCCTTACTTGACAACCTGGAAAAGGCCTCAGAAAGACTTCGGATTAATTAACTATAACTAATTTCAATGAAAGAATTTGATCATTGCATACTCTGTAATGGTTTCAATTTTCGCATCATCCATCGAAAGGATCAGTGGCAATATCTCCGCTGCCTAAACTGCAACCTGGTGTCTCTCCATCCCCGACCCACTCCCCAGGTATTAATGAAAAACTACCAGGGCTATTTGCCCGTGCAACCGGAAGAGATCAGGAAATGGGAAATGATGATGAAACCAGTTTTCCATAAGTCTGCCGATCTGATAGACTCTCGAACCATGACCGACAGAGGAAGATTGCTGGATATCGGCTGCGGGTACGGCTTTTTTTTACAAGAGATGAGGTGCCGTGGCTGGAAGGTAGAGGGGATTGAGGTATCAGAGGTCGGTGGGCAGTTCGTACGGGAAAAATGGGATATCCATGTTTATTCTCAACCGCTGGAAAGCCTTTCCCTCACTGAGAACCTTTTTGATGTCATTACCCTTTTCTACGTCATTGAGCATCTCGATGACCCGTTAGCCCTCCTAAGGGAGGTAAATAGGATCCTTAAACCTGGTGGTGTTGTCTTTCTCCGATGGCCCCATTCGACCCCAATCATCAGGATACTGGGTCCTCTCAGCAGAACATTGGATCTCTACCATACCCCCTACCACCTCTATGATTTTTCACCGAGTACCATGGAAAAGATGCTGAAGTCTTGTGGATTTAAGGAAATTGAAACAATGACAGTAGGAAATACCAGGCCATCGAAGAGATTCAATAGGTGGGCCTCAGTTATCTTCGGTGGGCTTGGAGGAATCATGTATTACCTATCCAGAAGGCATTTCTTGCTACCAGGAATTAGCAAAACAACCTTGGCTCTTAAACCGGCCTAGTGGCTTTGTCAAGGGCAACCAAGGGCCGATTTGACTATTCTCAGGATAGGCATTAGCTCCACCAGTTGTCAGGCGAATCTCTTATCTGCCAATACTCAACGCCGGATCAAACTTCCCGGCGACCGTGGGGCTCTGAGCATTCATCGTTGCCCTTCTTACCTGCTCCGACAGGAAGGGTATAAGTTCTCCGAGGCTAACCCGTTTGTCCTTATTGTAATCAGCCTCCCCCTTTAGCCCCTTGAGTAAGAAATGAGTGAATACGCCATGCCCCCCGCCCCACTTCTCACCTTCCTGGGACAATTGCCTGTCATCTGAAGCGCTGATAACTGCAACTCCGTCACCGATTATGGAGAGATTTTGTAGCCCCGAGCTGATTGGGTTGATTTTTATACCCCTGTTCGCTCTTCGTGCGATATCAAAGCCCTGTCCAACGCCACCGGCATGGCAGGCGTCTGCCATTACCACCACTTTCTTAGCCTTAATAAATCTCTTGAGTGCCGTCTCAATGTCCCACATGGGAAAAGCAGTAGCAGCTATATTATCGTACTGAGCGTCGTAAGGAAGAAGGAAGAGGTTTTCAGGGGTATCGGGGGAGTCAGGGGAGCCGTGGCCTGCAAAAAAGATAACCACCATGTCCTCCTGTAAAGCCTGCTTGAGCCAAACGAACAAGGCCTCTTTGATATTGGATCCTGTGGCCTGTTCGTTGACCAGAAGTTTTATCCGTGAAGGGGGATAGCGGCCCCCATCGGGGGAGGTTAGCCAGTTGTAGAAGGACTGGGCGTCGGCAGCAGCATATCTGACGGAAGGTATACGGCTGTCGTGATAAGCGGATACCCCGACTATGACTGCCCAGCGCTGTGAAACGTCATGTTCTGGCAGGGAAGGAGGTTTTACTGAGGGTGTAGGGTACACCTTTCCGCTTTCAGGGATTGCTGCCTTCTCCTTCGGTACCTTGGGTGAAGGAACAGCGGTCTTGGGACCAACATCGGCGACATGGTCGACTTTTGTAACCTCATATCCAATATAATAATTACCAATAGCCTTGTGCGATAGGACCCTGGTATGATACTTAACCCTGAGCCTGTCACCAATGTTCGGCCATGCATCTGGTGTGAAAACAGTCTTCCATCCTACCCTGAAGTTTATCTTCTCTCCATCATCGGATCTTACTACAAGGATCTTTCCCTGCAGATGTACCAGTGTCCCTTCAAGGTATTTGAAATCCTCAGACGGTGATGCAGGCGCCTGGCTCCCCCAACCAAACCCTCCGGAAAGAATCGTAAAAAGCCAGAGGCTCGCTAGAAGGCTAATGACTCTTTTTCCCGGTAAGACCTTTGCCCCCATAGAATTCATTCCACTAATCAGAAGATCCTTTCTCATCCTATTCTTGATAATTGGTAATTCTTTGTCAACCTTTTTTCTCCCCGGCCTCCCATATCCTCCGATGGCTTTTCCGTTGACACACAAGCGACTTTGCCCTATACTCCCGTCACTCGGAAGCACCCATCAGCTCTATTGAGAAGCTCGATGCCTTGGAGATCTGTGGGAGATCAGGGGGCACGAGACCCTGAACGTCATCCCTGGCGTGGAAGAAGTAGCGCTGGGGAATCCCGGCAGCAGGGATGCCGAGGAAGAATTGCACAAGGAGGAGACATCGTGGCAGGTGACCTGGAGAAGTTCTTCGAGCCAAAAAGTGTGGTTGTCATCGGGGCATCCGCAACGCCTCACAAACCTGGAAACGATGTTATTCAAAACATCCTTGCTAATGAATATCCAGGCGGGCTTTATCTGGTGAATCCCAAGGGGGGTGAGATCCTGGGAATGAAGGTCCATCGCTCCGTCCAGGAACTCCCCGAGGGAATCGACCTTGCCATCGTCATCCTCCCGGCCCATGCGAATCCCCAGGCCATCAGAGAATGTGCGGCCCGAGGGATCAAGGCTATTGTGCTTGCAGCTGGGGGGTTTGCAGAGGTGGACAACAAAGGGGAGACCCTGCAAGAGGATCTTCTCAGTACCATCCGGGAGACAGGGGTTCGGGTCATCGGTCCCAATACCTCCGGCCATACCTCCGTCCCACATCATTTTACCTCGAGCTTTTTCCCCCTGGGCAAGATACCCCGGGGAAATATCTCATACATTGGCCAGACTGGCAACTTTGCAACCCACACCATGCGCTACATCATGTCAGGAGAGCATTTTGGTGTGGCCAGGTTCGTGGGATTAGGTAACAAGCTGGATGTGGATGAAAGCGAGATCCTCGACTACTATGCGGGGGATCCGGAAACCAAGGCCGTCTTCATCTACCTGGAGAGTTTCAAGCGACCAAAGCGCTTTCTGGAGATTGCCCGTGAGGTAACGCGGGTCAAACCTGTCATTCTTCTCAAAGGAGGCAGCACGGCTGAAGGTGCTCGAGCCGCTGTTGCCCACACCGCTGCTCTGGCGTCGGATGACCGCATCACTGATGGGGCCTTGAAGACGGCAGGTATTACCCGAATCTACAAGTATTCACACCTCTTTCTGGCTGCCAAGGCCATAGCCGCCATGCCCTTTCCCAGGGGAAACAGGGTAAGCTTTCTGGCACCTTCCGGTGCCATGCTCGTTGTCCTGACCGACCTGTGCCGGCGGGATCTGGGTCTGAGCGTTCCAGACCTCGAGGAACCAGCCCGTAAACGTCTCCAGGACATCAGTCCACCCTATATCAGGATGCGCAATCCCGTGGACATCTGGCCCAGTGCTGTCGTCAACGGCGTGGAGTACGGCTACCGGGAGGGGATGGAGGCTGTGCTGAGGGATCCCAATATCGATGCCGTCGTGCCTATCTTGATGCTGACCGACGAAACCGGAGTTCCTTCACTGGACTTCATTGTAGAGCTTGCAGATCGCTATCCCGAAAAGCCCATTTACGTTACCTTCAGCGCGGATAGAAAGCATATGGATGCAGCCAAAGCCTATCTTGAGCCCAAGGGAGTGCCGACATTTCCATTGATTGAGGAACCTTTCGAGGTCCTCAGTATCCTGGACCGATGTAGAAGGGCGATGGAGCGGCCATAAGGACACAGCGAGCCTCTGTGGAAAATTCTCTTAGATATCGCCTTCCTCTCTCACCCCGGCAGGGTCTACGGCACACTCAAGAATCCCCCCTTTTTTGGTGCCTTTCAAGATATGGGCCCATATCTCTCTCAATTCCCCTATAGCATCAGTCTCGCCAAGGGCCCATACCGTACCACCGCCTCCTGCGCCTGCAAACCTGGCACCACAGCCAACTGTTTCAGACTCCTGGATAAGCCTGCTCGTTATCGGGGCAAAGGCCTCAGGAGTTATCTCTTTCCTTATAGCAACCTCATCTCTCAGGTCCTCTGCCCCCTCTTTCCAGTTTCCCTGTTTTATGTGTAAGGCAAAGCGGTTGACAATCCTGTTGACTTCAATCCAACCGGACCTGGTCTCTCCTCCCAGGAATTGTTCTATCCACAGTCTGTTTATCCTGGCTGATAGATGTCTCCTGCCGCTATAGGCAACAAGGATCCTTTTTGATATTTCCTTTTGCCCGTTCTCATCAAGAATAGATTCCCTCTCAAATGGTCTCCCTTCCCGGGAGTAATTCCAAAACCATTTGTTCACACCACCAAAAACCGCTGCCCCCTGATCCTGCAATCCACACATCCCACCATTTACTCCGTCCTCTAACTGATATGCAAGATGAAGGATATCCCCTTTTCCGACCTCTTTTTCATGTAACAAGGTTTTTACCACGGAGAATGCCTCTATAGCCGCTACAGCAGCGGTGCTTGATCCTCCGAGGCCAGCCATGACAGGAGACCTTGATCTTATTACCATCTCCAACCCGTGAAACATGAAGAAAGACGCAATAGCAAAAAAGAGGCCAAACGGGGAATTGAACGGGACTTCAGCAAACAGATATGCCTCTTGAGTATCAAGATCATCAGAAGATACCTTGACCCAACCTGATTTATAGGGCAAGAGGGTAACATAGGTTCTCAAGTCGATAGCCAGATTTACCGTTATGGGCGCCACGCCCTCCAGAGGAAGGGCCAGGGCCTTAATATCCCATGTGCCCCCAGAGTCAATCCTGCACGGGGCCGAAGCCCTTATTGGTTTTTCCAAGCTCTTTAGCAGTGGTTCCAAAGACTTAGGCATTACCCTTAACTCCCTTCTCTGTGTCTCCCCCCCCATTATCAAATCATACCCATAACGGACCTTTTTTGCTACCTATAAAACAAAAACGCCTGAAGATTTACTCCAGGTCATAAGCAACCAGCCCATATGTCGCCACATACGGTGTTTTCAGGTTGTGACTCTGCATACCCTTTCGTCTCACAGTCTTATGATATGGTTGACAATAAAATTAACTGAGAGTTGACAATAGTATCACTCTGGAATAAAAAGCTTGGTCTCCCAACAAGACAACTTGCCACTTTTCAGTTAGGCTTCCTGCCTGAAGTTCACAACAGAATAAGCCCTTACTCGAGGGTGCGATGGATTTAAAGGGGGTCGGTCAGGTAAGTTTCTAGAGTTTTTTAAAGCTGTTAAAGGCACAGTCGATCGTTTTCTTCATCATCTCTTCATTGTGGGCCAGGGAGATAAACAGGGCCTCGAAAGGCGATGGGGCTAAGTAGATTCTCTGGGCCAACATCTCTCTATAAAATGCTGCATATTTTGATGATTCAGTCTTCTTGACTGAATCAAAATCAACAACCGGATTCTTAGTAAAGAAGAGAGACCCCATCGATCCTGCCCTATTGATTGCTATATCCACTCCGGCCTTTTTAGCCGCATCACGGAGACCAGAAAAAAGGAATCTCGATTTCTCCTCCAGCTTCCCGTAAACTTCTTTATGCTTCAAGATCATGAGTGTTGCCATCCCTGCTGCCATGGCCAATGGATTAC
Source organism: Desulfobacterales bacterium (assembly GCA_013375385.1). GTDB lineage: Bacteria > Desulfobacterota > DSM-4660 > Desulfatiglandales > B25-G16 > JABXJZ01. The sequence goes on along the minus strand of JABXJY010000006.1, from coordinate 9,541 downwards.
CTGATAGGGTACCTGCCTGATACACATTACCGTCAGGGGCGATCCGGGACATGATATCCCTTCTCCCTCCATAGGCCCCAACTGGAAGGCCGCCACCGATTATCTTACCTAAACAGGTGAGATCGGGCATAATATTATAGAGCTCTTGAGCCCCTCCAGGGCTTACCCTGAATCCTGTTATAACCTCGTCAAATATGAGAAGGATGGCATGTTCTCTGGTGATTCTTCTCAGGCCCTCCAAGAAGCCTTCCCCTGGTAGTACAACACCCATGTTTCCGGCAATAGGCTCTATTATGATAGCAGCTATCTGGTCGCCAAATTTCTCAACCGCTACCTCTACAGCCTGCAGACTGTTGAACGGGAGCGAAATAGTAAGTTTTGCCAGGTCATCCGGGACCCCGGGGCTGCCAGGGATGCCAAAGGTAGCCACCCCTGAACCAGCAGTGATCAGGCAGCTATCCGTGTGGCCGTGATAGCAACCATCGAACTTGATAATCATATTCCTGCCTGTAAATCCCCGAGCCAGACGAATAGCACTCATGGTAGCCTCTGTACCAGAGTTTACCATCCTGACCATCTCAATCGAAGGTACAGTTTCGACAATCATGGTGGCCAGATTAAGTTCCAGCTCGGTGGGGGCACCATAACTCGTGCCATTCTCCAGTGCATCAGCGATTGCCTGAATTACCTCTGGAGGCCTGTGTCCCAGTATCATCGGCCCCCAGGAACAGACGTAATCAATATACCTTCTTCCGTCAGCATCCCATAGATAACAGCCATCCGCCCTCCGGATAAACGGGGGATCGACGCCCACAGCCCGGCCGGCCCTCACTGGGCTATTCACGCCACCAGGGATAACCTTTTGTGCCTTCAGAAGAAGTTCACCGGATCTGCTTTCCATACGATTTTCCTTCAAAAATATCTTGGACTCGTCTTCTTAAACTCCTTAAGGCTTAAAAGGAGAACATAATCTTTTATTCCTGTATTCTCTGCAATCCTTCTGGCAATGTCTTGACATTCTTTCTTGCTCTTACCATGGATCATGGTAAAGAGGTTATATTTCCATTTTCCCTGGACTTTTCGCTCGTAGCAATGGCTGACCTCTTTAAAGGTTGCCATCAAATGACCTATTTCCTCCATGTTATCTTCATGTACATACCAGGCAACCATGGCGTTTGCCTTATACCCAGCTAGTTGATGCCTCAGGGTCGCCCCGAATCGTCTGAGCGTCCCTTGCTTTTTTAGCATTCTGATCCTCTCAAGTAGGTCCTCTTCACTCATTCCGACCTCGCTTGCCAGGACAGCAAAAGGCCTGGTTGTTAAAGGGAGGTCACCCTGGAGGTGGCGAATAATTCTTCTTTCAACATCATCAGGCATGTATATTGCAATATCGAAAGCTCCTCAATATGTCAAGAGAAAAAGGGGTGATTAGGCTTGAAAAGTGAGTTAAACTTATATATATGAGGATTACCTACCCGCTGCTAAAATGAAAGGCTGCCATGTACCGAGACACAAGAGAAAGACTCGAGGCCTTGAATAAGATCGGGATCGGCTTATCGAGTGAAACAAATCTGAGCCGTTTGTTGGAATTGATTGTAAGGGAGGCCCGCAATTTTACCAACGCCGACGCCGGCAGCCTCTACCTTGTTGATCTGGATAAGGATTGTCTCCATTTCGAGGTTGCCCAGAATGATACCCTGAAAAAAAGAACTGATCTTAAACCGGAAACATTTAAGCCATACACCCTTCCTCTCACCAAAAAGAGTATCGCCGGATATGTAGCCATCACTGGTGAAACCCTCAATATCCCTGACGTCTATAACCTGCCTCCCGAGGCTGACTTCGAGTTCAATCGAGACTTTGATAAAAGAAACAAATACAGAACCAAATCAATGCTCAATGTGGCAATGAAAGACACAGAGGGTAAAATAATTGGCGTCCTCCAGCTCATAAACTCAACCGACACCCAGGGAAGAGTTGTCTCTTTTCACCACAATATAGAATCTCTCGTTTCATCCCTGGCTTCGCAGGCAGCTGTGGCCATAAAGAATGCACAGCTTATAAAGGAGATAAAGGCTGTCTTTGAGGCCCTCATTCAGTATTCGGCTTCGGCTATAGATGCCAGGAGTCCCTTTACGGCCGGACATTCCAGGGGGGTAGCAAAGTATACTCTAGCCTTGGCCCGTGCCATCAACGACACCCATGAGGGCCCTTATGCCGATGTCTTCTTTAGCCCCGCTCAACTTGAAGAGCTCAATTATGCCGCCTGGCTTCATGATATAGGTAAGATTGGTGTCAGGGAAGGGGTGCTTGATAAGAGGAGCCGCCTGTCAGGTCCCGAGATGGAGGCCCTATTCAGTCGTTTTGAAAATATCAAGGCTTCAGCGATCACTGAAACCCAGAAACAGAAGATGGCCTCATTTCACAGGAAAGGAGAAAGCCCGATAGAGATAGGGGAATTAGACAGGGAACTGCAGAACCGGATAAATCAGATTGACAATGACCTGGCCTTTATCAAAGATATCAATGCGGGCTATTTTCTAAGCGAATCAGGGTTGAGACATTTAGAGGAAATTCATCAGAAGAAATATGTAGATCTTGAGGGGCGGGAAAGAAACTATCTAACTGATCTTGAATTTGAAAATCTTTCTGTAAGAAGAGGCAACCTGACAAGAGATGAGATAGAAGAAATCCAATCACATGTGATTCATACCGAAAACATAGTCAATAAGGTACCATTTACCGGAGACTTGAGAAAGGTACCCCTTTTTGCTGCCGGACATCACGAAATGCTTGATGGCTCTGGCTATCCAAAACATGTTAAAGCCGAGAATATTCCCATCCAGACAAGGATAATGACTGTAGCCGATATCTATGAGGCACTAGTAGCCAAAGACAGGCCATATAAGAAGAGTATCGGCCCAATAGAGTCCCTGGACATACTGAAAGAGGAGGCCCAGAATGGCAGGCTGGACAACGAATTGGTCAGGATCTTCATTGAAAAGAGGGCCTACGAAGCAAAGGAGGATAAGCACGAGAAAACAGGCAACCTACACAGGAAGTGGGAAGTCGGATAGAGCTTTACGGGGAATCACCAGGAGGGATTTCTTGATGTATTCCGCCGCTACCGGCGGAGCTTTACTATTGGGTATACATGGAGGTTTGTCTATGGCCAGTCCCAAGAGTCGTGTGGCATTTCTCAGCACCGAGGATCGAAAATCCGCAGTAGGCTTATCCATAAAGGCCCTGAATATAAACCCGGTGAAAAACAAAGATGTCCTGATCAAACCCAACTTCAACACCGCAGACCTCTTTCCTGGATCAACTCACAACGATACCCTGGTAGCCCTGGTGGAAGAGGCCTGGAACATGGGAGCCAAATCTGTGAGCCTCGGGGAACGAAGCTATCCACCGAATCGAGAGGTCATGGAGCAGAAGGGTGTGCTTCCGCTCATGAAAAACCTGGATGTCAGGGTAATTGATTTCGACGAACTGGACCATAAAGACTGGGTGGAGGTCAAGCCCAAGGACAGCCACTGGCAGGACGGATTTCGGGTTGCCCGCCCCATCCTTGAGGCCGAGTGCCTCATCTCCACCTGTTGTCTTAAGACCCACCGGTACGGAGGAGTCTTTACCATGTCACTGAAGCTCCATGTCGGGGTAGTCCCCACATACCGGCATGGCTATGACTACATGAGGGAACTCCACCGATCACCCAACCAGCGAAAGATGATCGCGGAGATAAACACCGCATTTAAGCCTGACCTCATCGTATTGGACGGAATCGAGGCCTTTGTCGACGGCGGCCCTGCGGATGGAAAGCGAGCTAAGGGAGGTGTCTTCCTGGCCGCTACCGATCGTGTGGCTATCGATGCCGTTGGGGTAGCCATTCTGAAGTCACTGGGCAGCAACGATCAGATCATGAACCCGAGGGTCTTCGACCAGGAGCAGATTGCCAGGGCCGTTGAGATTGGGCTGGGGGCATCATCGCCTTCAGAGATTGAGGTGATACCCGTTAATGATCAAAGCCGTGAATATCGGGATCGTGTTGTGGGGGTGTTAAACAAGGGCTGACTGGAGTCGCAAAGCACGTTCCTATCACTTTGGCTATGAAGACCTTAATAACAGAGAGACAAATCCGATCAAAGATCTCTGAGCTTGCTCAAGAAATAGCAAAAGACAACAGCTCAGGGCACCTTCACGTTCTCTTTGTCCTCAAGGGTGCATTCGTCTTCTGTGCCGACCTCCTGAGGGCCCTCAGCCACTACAACCTCGATGTGACAGTGGACTATGTTATAGCCAAGAGCTATGTTGGTACCCGATCAAGTGGGGAGGTGAAATTCTCTGTTGATGTCGACATAAAGGGAAAAGATGTCCTGCTCCTTGAGGATATCATTGACACTGGCAGGACACTAAAAAGGCTTAAAGAGCAGCTCATGAAACTGCAGCCTAAGAGCCTGAGCACGGTGTGCCTTCTTGATAAGCCATCAAGAAGACAGGTGGATATCAAATTAAATTATGTTGGATTTGAAATAGAGGATAGATTTGTCGTCGGCTATGGTCTTGACTGTGATGAGAAATACAGGTATCTCCCTTTTATTGCAGCGATAGAATAAAGTGAGAGGCGGAAAAAACATTGTCTATCCTGATTACGTTCTAATCTCAAGGCTAGCCTTTCTAGCAATCATCCATATGGAAGACAGGGCCATAGAAATGGCTCTGCTTTTTACACCTTTGGTGCCTGTCAAACACCTATATCCATAACTTCTCAAATCCATATCTACCATTTCCCTTCATCAGTCATATTGTTTCTATCCTTCCAACACGCTGAGCTACAATCTGCTCAGCTATCCCCAGAGCAGGGTCACCAGGTGTCAAGAATCTGACACCTTGTCGAACTCTGAGTCAAATTCACCCATGATACTTGCACAAAGAAACTTTAATCATTCGGAATCACAAGTGATTATCTCTCTTGGATGTTTTGGCATGATTAATGTTTGGCCTTGCCTCTCAGCGGTTTCGCAGAGACACGGCCTTCATGCACAGACCACTACAGTATCCATAAGTGACCGAAATGGCAGCATTTTAAAAAAATGCCAGAATTCCATTAACTGTTTGACGGCCTCCATCAAAAATGATACTTTTTTAATCTCTCACAGCGTTTCTCACCGCAGAGACGCAAAGCACGCTGAGGCAAGTTTTCTTGCTTTCCGTTGAGGGGACGGAAAGCAAAAAGACCCAGTTCCGCGTGGAGATGAAACGTTTGTACAATCTGTCTATGTATCACAGTGAATCCAATGCCGGGTTAGCGCAGGCGATTATTGCAGCAAAGCTGCTGAGCGCTTTGCCTTTGCCCCGCCTTTGGGGCGGGACAAAGGCAAAATCATTCATCTCTCCGTACTCTGCGCCTCTAGCGAAGCCCCGCATCTGCGGGACAACCGCGCGGTGAATGCCCAGCATATTCTGTGGACTCTGTGGGCTCCAGTGATCCCGATAAATCAGGGGAGCGAGCGAGAGAATACATTAATCAGATAATTTAATCCACTATCTAACCTGTACAGCAAGGCCTGGACAAGCCCGCTATAGCGGGATGGTTTTAGGGAGGAGACTGTCCATGATAGATAAAATCCCAATTACCAGAGAGGGATTGGAGAAATTGAGGCAGGAATTGCACGATATTCTTACCCTTGAGCGGCCCAGGAATATCAAAGCTATTGAAGAGGCAAGATCTCGGGGGGACTTAAATGAGAATGCGGAGTACCATGCAGCCAAGGAAAGACAGTCCTTTTTAGAATCAAAAATAAATGAGCTGGAGACGGCAATTAACAGATCAGAGGTGATTGAGATAGATAGAGTGCAAACCGATAAGATCGTCTTTGGCACGACGGTTGAGCTGAGAAACATTGTCAACAATCGGAATGTAGTATATCAGCTGGTTGGGCCCTATGAGTCTGACCCTGAGGGTGGCAAGATATCGGTTACCTCACCTCTGGGAAAGGCCCTTATTGGCAAGGAAGAAGGGGATGATATCAAGATAAAAGCCCCCGGTGGTGTCCAGGAATTCGAAATCTTGGAAATAAGATGAATCCCGCAACTAATCTACTACCCGCTGACCTGCAATTCCCTTCTCTGTTATACCCGCTGCCCTGACTCTTACGATTTCATTCTTGATAAGACTGGTGGAAGGAAAGACAAACCTGACGTAATTATCACTTAAGCCCCTGATCAAGGTTCTACCTCCAGGTACCCATCCCTCAGTTAGAATCGGAAAGGTTTCGCCCATTAAACTGCCCCAGAACATCTCTCTCTTTTTCCTATCAAGACACCGCAAGAGGAAGGCCCTCTCTTTGATCCTCTTGTTATCAAGGTGATCGGAAGACCTTGCTGCAACAGTTCCCTCTCTTCTTGAGTAGGGGAAAACGTGCAGATAGCTTATAGGAAGGTCTCTTAGGAGATCAATGGTATTACTGAATGCCCTGTCGCTTTCTCCAGGAAAGCCTACCAAGACATCAACTCCTATAGATACCTTAGGGACAAGGCGATCTATATCATGTATTACCCTGGTGAACATCCTGGCCGAATAGTGCCTGTTCATCATCTTCAAGACAGCATCATCACCGCTTTGCAGAGGGATATGGAAATGGCGGCAAAGCCAGTCATGGCCGGCCACCAGTTCAATCAAGTCTCTTTCTATCTCTGTTGGCTCAAGTGAACTGAGCCTTATCCTTGACTGGAATCTATTTCTGCCAATCTCAATGAGTAACCGCGTTAAATCTATACCATTTGTCAAATCCGAGCCATATTCCCCGAGGTGAATCCCTGTCAGCACAACCTCTTTATAGCCCTTTCCCTCTAAATCCCTGAGTATTCTGATGACCTTATCAGGGTCAAGGCTCCTGAGCGGGCCCCGGGATGCAGGCACAATACAGTAAGAGCAGAAGGATTCGCACCCGTCCTGTATTTTCAAAAAGGCCCTAGTTTTATCTGAGAAACCCTTGACAGGAATCTCCTCAAAAGAGCTAGATGCCTCAAAATCCTCTCTCACAATAAGGGGGGGATGGTGATGGCCGGCTCTTGCCAGAATCCCTGGAAGCGAGCTCTTTCCCTTATTTCCAGCAATGAGATCTACTCCATTAATCTTGGATAATTCACCGGGGAAGGCCTGCCCATAGCAGCCTATAGCAGCTATAACGGCCCCAGGATTTTCCTTCATAGCCCTTCGTATAGCCTGTCTGGATTGATAGCTTGCCCTGGCTGTGACTATACAGGTATTGATGACTACGAGGTCTGCCTCCCCACCTTGATTGACATTTTGACAGCCCAGATCTATCAATGATTCTTCAACAAAGGCAGATTCGTATTGGTTCACCTTGCAACCGAGAGTGACGATCTTGAAAAGTCTTGACATCTTACATCGCCTTTTTGCGACCGTTCAGTCCCATTGTGCTCCCGCCTATTATGGTGCCATACGGCACGATTATAGGCGGGAATCTCCTCAACGATGCTAATACATTGGAACCTACCTACCTATATTTTTCCATCACCCGGGCAAAACCGGGGAGGGACCTTTCAATTGTCTCGTCTTCTACGCAGTAGGCGATCCTGAAGTGCCCAGGGCCGCCAAAACCTGAACCCGGGACTGTTAGAATATTTTCCTCTTGTAGAGACCTCACAAACTCCACATCATCTGGGATAGGAGTTTCAGGAAAAAGGTAAAAGGTCCCTTCTGGTCTGGCAAAACGATAGCCAGCCGCCTCCAGACCTTCACAGAGGATATCTCTTTTCCGTTGATAGAGGGCTACCTCAACACTTTCCCCCAGAAGGAACGGTATCAACCGTTGCATCAATGCAGGGGCATTCACAAATCCAAGTATTCTATTGCATAGAATGAGTCCCTCTATAATGATATCCTTTTCGGCAATGAGGGGATGGACAGCGATATATCCAATTCTTTCCCCAGGCAGAGATAGATCTTTCGAAAATGAGGTCGCCAAAAAACTCTCTCTATATGCATCGAAGACAGAGGGACATATCAAACCATTATAGATGATCTTACTGTATGGGTCATCAGATATGAGATAGATTGGTTCCCCATATCTTTGGCTGTATTGTGTCAATAGTTCACCTAACCGACTGAGTTCATCCTTTTTATAGACCCTCCCTGTTGGGTTATTAGGGTTGTTTATCAATACCGCTCTGGTATTGGAACTTATAGCCTTTTCAATGGCAGAAAGATCGAGAGAAAAGTCTGGGTTAGTAGTGACAGTCTTGGGAATACCTCCATAATTGTCTGTGTAGAAATTGTATTCCAAAAAATAGGGTGCAGGGATAATTACCTCATCCCCTGGGTTCAGGATAGCCTTCAGAACCACGTTCATGGCACCGGCTGCCCCCACGGTCATGACTATATCCTCAGGGCCAAAGGTGAGGTTATTCTGATTGCTCAAATAATCGGCTACAGCCTGCCTCGTGTCAACCAATCCAGCATTAGACATATACCTATGCATGCCCGGAGAACTGTCTGAGGCCAATTCCTTTAGCACTTCCTTGAACTTTGCCGGGGGTTCGAGATTCGGGTTGCCCAGGCTAAAATCAAAGACATTCTCAGGGCCATATCGTGCCTTTCTCAGGGCGCCCTCTTCAAACATCTTCCTTACCCATGAGGCCTTCTCAATTGAGTCCCTAATTCTTCTAGAAACAGACATCTGCTACCCCCTGTTCTTAAGGTTCAAAGATAATAAAAAAGGCCGTGGAAACCTTATCTTTCCACGGCCTGATAATTGCTTATTGGTACCTTTAATCAGGGCCGCGGGCAGGGAAATAGCAAAAAAAGTAATAGGTAAAATACTTGCTAATCAAAAAGTATGCCTTTCTTGCCATATCCTCTGCCTTCGATATGATGACAACTATAAACAAAAGAAAAAGGTCTTGTCAACAAAAATGTGACTTTTGCAGATAGCCACACACATTGTTATACCAGCTTGCATTCAAAGGGCTACTATTTATAAACGTCATTGCCAACGAATGTGAAGCAATCCCTGGCCCAGACCTGTCTATCTGTATGCGGTGAGGGAAAAGCATGCATACAGAAGCAGTGGGAACAGTAGCATATTCAAATTATGTCGCGGGCTCAATAGGGTAGATTGCCACGTCACTTCGCTCCTCGCAATGACATGATTGCAACCTGGTATTACACAGTCTGGTAGACTGGCCCTCTTCAGGAAACCCCTACAATGCCTCGTCTTTCCCTGGGTAGAACACTCTCTTCTAGATGCAGAGGCGCGTTACAAACCCTACAAGATTTGCGCTTTGCGTTATTGATTATCTTACATCTCGGACATGTTATTTCCAGCTTATCTCTTATCCACCGACTGATTCCTTCAGGCATGAACAGGATCATAACGATAATTATGGCGGTAAAGATCGCCATCCTTATTTCAGGTATAATGGCTAAGAGTTGACTGGAAAGAAGGTAGAGGATAAAAGTCCCTATAACGGGCCCGTATATTGTTGCTGCTCCCCCAAATATTGTCCATATCAA